>JBKOWA010000261.1:0-15137 GCA_046724155.1 Actinomycetota bacterium | reverse complement strand
GGATGCACCCGGTGATCCAGGCGGCGATCCGGCAAGGCGGAGGAGGAGCCGATACCGCTGTTGTATCGGCGACGACGACAACGCCGCCGGTCGTCGTCTGGGCGCCGGGGGCGCCGCCAGCAGGGTTTGCCAACAGGCTCTCAGGAGCTGGGCTGCCGGTCACGCCCGGCGAACCTCGTTCAGCGGGCCGCAGCGCATGGGCCCGGGTGCGACTCGTCCCCGCTCTCCCCCGCCTCCCGTCTTATCGCCTATCACCCTGCCCAGCTAGCGTGGTTGCGGTGACGACCCGCACCGCCGAACCGGCCCCCGAGCCGGCCACCGCCTGGGGCTACGGCCTGGCTACCCGCACCGAGGACGGCCGGGTGCTCGACACCTGGTACCCCGCGCCGGCCCTCGGCCAGCCCCCGGATGAGCCGAGCCCGCCGGCCGATCTCGGCGCCTTGGCCGGCAAGGACGACCGCCGCCGGGTGCGGACCGAGGTGGTGCTCAGCACCGCGGACCTGGGCGCGCCGCCGGCCGACGCCCCGGATGCGTACCTGCGGCTGCACCTGCTGAGCCACCGGCTGGTCCGGCCGCATGGCGTCAACCTGGACGGCATCTTCGGCGTGCTGGCCAACGTGGTCTGGACCAATCACGGGCCGTGTGCGCCGGACGACTTCGAGCAGACCCGGCTCCGGCTGCGGGCCGGCGGCGAGCGGGTCAGCGTCTACGGCGTGGACAAGTTCCCGCGGATGGTCGACTACGTGCTGCCGGCCGGGGTGCGCATTGCCGACGCGGACCGGGTCCGGCTGGGCGCCCACCTCGCGCCGGGCACCACCGTGATGCACGAAGGGTTCGTGAACTTCAACGCCGGGACGCTCGGCGCCTCGATGATCGAGGGCCGGGTCTCCGCCGGGGTCGTGGTCGGCGAGGGGTCGGACGTCGGCGGCGGCGCGTCGGTGATGGGCACACTGTCCGGCGGTGGCCAGGCGGTGATCTCGATCGGCCGGCGCTGCCTGGTCGGCGCGAACGCCGGCATCGGGATCTCGCTCGGCGACGACTGCGTGGTGGAGGCCGGCTGCTACGTGACGGCCGGCGCCAAGGTGCGGCTGCCGGACGGCCGTACCGTCAAGGCGGCCGAGCTGTCCGGCCGGCCCGGCCTGCTCTACTGGCGGAACAGCCTGACCGGCGGGCTGGAGGCCCGGCCCCGCGCCACCGGTGCCGGTGCCGGTGCCGAGCTCAACGCGGCCCTGCACGCCAACGACTGACGGCAGCCGGCCGACGTGCGGGCCCGACCGGGTGACCGTCGTGGTGGGGTAGTGGCGGCCATGACGTACGAGATCGGTACGGTTACACATCGAAGTTCACCCGAACAGACCACCACCCGATAGGGCAGGATCTCGTTTGGCCATGTCGGGGCGGCGCATTCCCGACGTGCGCCGTCCCCGCTGCGTCCGCGCCGTCCGCGGCGCATCTGCCTTTGGAGGTTCTCAGAGTTGCGGTTCCGCCCGCGTCGCCGTCGCACCACCATCCTGGCCGCCATCGCCCTTGTCGTACTGGTCTTCAGCGGCATCGCCGGTGCCCGCGGCCGGCACGCCGCGACCAGCACGCCCCCCTCACCGCGCCAGCAGCAGTTCGCCGCCGCGGCCCGCGAGTTCGCGGTGCCCGAACCGTTGCTGCTGGCCATGTCCTACGCGCTGGCTCGCTGGGAGGACGGCAGGGGCGCGCCCACTGACGCCTCGCACGGCTTCGGTCCGATGCACCTGACGTTGGCGAACGGGCACGAGTACGCCGCCACCGTGGCGCCGGACCGCGGGATGGATCTGAACACGATCATCCGCAGCATCGACGACGACCCGGCGCTGCACACCCTGGAGGCCGCCGCCGCGCTGCTGCACCAGCCGGTCGGGCTGGTCTCCCGGGACGCCAAGCTGAGCATCCGGGCCGGTGCGGCGCTGCTCGCCTTCTACGCCGGCAGCCCGCGCCCCACCACCCTCGACGGCTGGTACGACGCGGTGGCCCGGTACGGCGGGGGTGGCAAGGTCACGCCGGCCGGCCGGCACCTGGCCGACGCGGTGTTCGACGTGCTGCGCTCCGGTGCGGCCGGGGTGACCGCCGACGGGCAGCGGATGGTGCTGTCCCCGCAGCACGCCGCGGCCGGCCACAGTGGCTCGACCGGGGGCTCAACCGGGCACCCGCAGTGCCCGGCCGCTCTGACCTGCCGCTTCATCCCGGCCGACGGGTACGACCCGACGCACCGCCCCGGTGGTCAGGTGCGGTACCTGGTGCTGGGCAGCGCCGGCACCACCTACGAGCAGGGCATCGTCCGGATGGCCAGCCCGCGCGCCTACACCAGCGCGCACTACCTGGTCCGGGCCACCGACGGGCAGGTCACCCAGCTGGTGCGGACCGGCGACGCGGCATGGTTCACCGGCACCCCGGCCCTGGACGCCGAGTCGATCAGCATCGGCCTGGACGGCACCGGCGCCGGAGGGCTGGCCGTCTACAGCGACCCGACATACGCCAGCACGGCCGCGCTGGTGAAGTACCTGGCCGCGGCGTACCGGATCCCGCTGGACCGCCAGCACGTGCTCGGCCGCGACGAGCTGCCCAGCGCGGTGGCCAGCCGGCCGGCCGCCGACCCCGGCCCGCGCTGGGACTGGGGCCGCTTCTTCAGCCTGCTCGGCGCCCCGCTGGCCGGCCCCAGCGACGACTTCGGCCGCGCGGTCGCGTTCACCCCGTCGTTCGCCGACTACACCCAACCGGTGCAGCAGTGCTCCGCCCTCGGCTTCGGCTGCGCCAAACTCGGCCAGCAACACGTCAACTTCGTGCCGCTGCACGTCGCGCCCAGCCCGGAGGCGCCCCTGCTGTCCGACCCGACCGTGCATCCCGACGGGGGCGCGGGCAGCACCGACCTGGCCGACACCGGGGACAAGGCGGTGGCCGGCCAGGTGTTCGCGGTGGCCGAGCGGCAGGCCGGTTGGACCGCCGTCTGGTACGGCGGGCAGCGCGGCTGGTTCCAGGACGCGCCGGGGCTCACCCTGCAGGTACGCATGCCGCTGGTGACGCCGGCCCCCGGGCTGGGCAGCATCGACGTGTACACCGACCCGGCCGGCCAGCCAGCGGAGCTGTACACGCTGGCTGCCGGGCAGTCCTACCCGCTGCTCGGTCGGCTCCCCGGCGGGTTCGACGTGATCGGCTTCAACCACAGCATCGCGTTCGTCCGGGCCGCCGACGTGGTGGTCTGGCCGGTCTGACCAGGGCGAGCGGGCCGGCCATGCCCACCGGGTGGGCCGGCCCGCGCTCCCGGGCACCGGTCCACCGGCCCACCGGGAACGAGCGCGGTCAGCCGCCCAGCCGGCTGACCGCTGCCGCTACCCGCTCGTCGGTGGCGGTCAGCGCGACCCGGACATGCCGGACGCCGGCCGCACCGTAGAAGCTGCCCGGGGCGGCCAGCACGCCCCGGTCGGCAAGCCAGGACACCGACGCCCAGCAGTCCTCATCCCGGGTGACCCACAGGTACAACCCGGCCTCGGAGTGCTCGACGCGGAACCCCGCCGCCGCCAGCGCCTCCCGCAGGGGGGCGCGCCGGGCCACGTACCGGGCCCGCTGCGCCAGCACATGCGACCGATCGCCGAGCGCGGCCACCATCGCGGCCTGCACCGGCCCGGGCACCAGCATCCCGGCGTGCTTGCGGACCGCCAGCAGGGCGCCGACCAGGGCCGGGTCGCCGGCCACGAAGCCGGCCCGGTAGCCGGCCAGGTTGGACCGCTTGGACAGCGAGTGGACGGCGAGCAGCCCGGTCGGGTCGCCCCCGCAGACGGCGGTGTCGAGCACCGAGACCGGCTCGGCCTCCCAGCCGAGCTCGAGGTAGCACTCGTCGCTGACCAGCACGGTGCCGCGCTCACGGGCCCAGTCGACCATCTTGCGCAGGTGCTCGGCGGGCAGCACCCGGCCGGTCGGGTTGGACGGCGAGTTCACCCAGAGCAGCTCCACCCGCCGGGGGCCGAGCGCGGTGAGCGAGTCGGTGGGCAGGCAGTCGGCGCCGGCCAGCGTCGCGCCCACCGCGTACGTCGGGTACGCCAGCGCCGGGATCGCCACGGTGGCGCCGGGCCGCACGCCGAACAGTACCGGCAGCCAGGCCACCAGCTCCTTGGACCCGATCGTCGGCAGCACCGCAGTGCCGGCCGGCGCGGCGCAGCGGTCCGCGAGGTAGCCGCCGATCGCCTCCCGCAGCCGGGGAGTGCCGGCCGTGGTGGGGTACCCCGGGCTGTCCGCCGCAGCGGCCAGCGCGGCCTGCACCACCTGCGGCACCGGGTCGACCGGGGTGCCGATCGACAGGTCGACGATGCCGCCGGGGTGCTGCCGCGCCCGGTCGGCGTACGGGGCCAGCAGATCCCACGGGAAGTCCCGCAGCCGGCTGGCCCAGAACGCGGGGTCGCTGCCCGGTGTTCCGGTACTCAGCGCTCTGCTGCTCAGTGCTCTGTTACCTGCGGCGGCAGTGCGGCCACCAGGGGGTGGTCCTTGTCGATCTTGCCGATCTTGGAGGCTCCGCCCGGCGAGCCGAGGTCTTCGAAGAAGTCGACGTTCGCGGTGTAGTAGTCCTTCCACTTCTCCGGAACGTCGTCCTCGTAGAAGATCGCCTCAACCGGGCAGACCGGCTCACAGGCACCGCAGTCGACGCACTCGTCCGGGTGGATGTAGAGCATGCGGTTGCCCTCGTAGATGCAGTCGACCGGGCACTCCTCGATGCACGCCTTGTCGAGCAAGTCCACGCAGGGCTCGGCGATGACGTAGGTCACGACGCGGTCCTCTCACTCCAGCTGACGTTCCTAGTATCGCGTTGCCGGCCCGAATCTTCACGGGAAGGGGGCAGATCTGATGTCGGCATGGCCTGGGGACCTCGTGGGGGAACGGGTGGTGCTGCGCCGACGCGCCGGGGTCCGGGACGGCCGCGTGGTGTACTCCGACGTGCTCGGCGAGCTGGTGGCGGTCTCCGACACATTCTTGTCGGTCCTGCTCGAGGACGGATCAACCGTCACTGTAGCCCAGGACGACGTGCACCGGCTGCGACCGGTGCCGCCCGGTCGGGCCGACATCCTGGCCCTGGAGGCGGTCGCCGCGCGGGGCTGGCCGGCCCCGGACACCGCCTGGCTCGGCCGGTGGCTGCTGCGCGCCGGCGGTGGCTGGACCCGGCGGGCCAACTCGGCGCTGCTGCTCGGCGACCCCGAGCGCCCGGTGCCGGACGCGCTGGCGGAGGTGCGCGCCTGGTACGCCCAGCGCGGCCTGCCGGCCCGGCTCGCCGTGCCACTGCCGGCGCAGGCGCCCGCGGACCACATCGCGACCCGGCTGGGCTGGGTCGCGGACACCGACGCCGAGGTGCTCACCGCTCGAGTCATGCCGGGTCCGGCCGACCCGGACATGCTGCTGTCCTCGACCCCCACGCCGGAGTGGGAGGCCGCGTACCGGGCGCGTGGCGTGCCGCCGGTCGGCCGCCGGATCCTCACCGCACCCGACACGGTCACGTTCGCCTCGCTGCTGGAGGCTGGGACGACCGTGGCGATCGGCCGCGGCGTGGTGCTGGACGGATGGCTCGGGGTGGCTGCCGTCGAAGTGCTCCCGGCGTACCGCCGGCACGGGTTCGCCCGGCGGGTCATGGCCGCGCTCGCCGGCTGGGGCGCCGGTCATGGTGCCCGCCGCTGCTACGTGCAGGTCGAGGCGGGGAACGCCCCGGCGCTCGCGCTGTACGCGGGGCTCGGCTTCACCCGCCATCACCGGTACCGGATCCGGAAGCTCCCTGGCTAGCTGCCTGGTCGCCACCCGGAACGGACGCCGGTCGCCGAGGCGTCGCCGGGGCGTCGGATATCGTTCTTCGCGCCGGCCGCGACCTCGGGGGGTGCGGGGCATAGGCTTCGCCGTGACGCCTACCGAAGGAGCACGCGGTGACCGAGGCGGAGGATCCCCGCAAGCTGCTCGTGGTCGGGTTCGACGAGCCTCTCATGGCAAACGAGTTCCTCCTCGCCGCGATGCGCTTGCAGACCAAGGAGCAGCTGCGGCTGCACGACGCGGTGTTCGTACGCCGCGATGAGGACGGCCGGTCTACCGTCCGGGAGACCCAGGACATCACCGCCGGTCGGGGCGCGCTGGGTGCCGGGATGTGGGGGCTGCTGCTCGGCACCCTGCTCGGTGGCCCGATCGGCGGGCTGATCGGCGGGGCGGCCAGCGCGGGCGGCGGCGCGCTGCTGGCCAAGCTGATCGACACCGGCATCAAGGACGAGAAGATCGCGGCGCTGCGGGAGAGTGTGCCGCCGGGCAGCACGGCGCTGGCGTTGCTGGTCAGCCACCTGTCGGTGGCCGACCTGCAGCGTGAGCTGGCCCGCTTCCCGAGAGCCACGCTGGTCGAGTCCGACCTGCCGGACGCCGCGATCATCGCCGTCCGGCACGCCCTCGGCGACGAGCCGGCCGACCGTACCTACCGGGAGCCGTCACCCGGCTGACCCCCCGGCACCCGGCCGACCGGCACCGGCCACCCGCCGGCCACGGTCGGCGCCGGGCGGCGGCATTGCCCTGACCACCCCGAACGCCGCCGCGGCGGTGCCAACGAACAGCACGGCGAGGGCGACGTATCCGATCCCCCCGCTCGCCGTGCCGGGCAGCACCACGTCGCCCTCCGGCCGTCCCATCGCCAGGCCGATGACGACGACCAGCCACAGCGCCGCCGGGATGGCGGTGGCCCAGCGGGTCTGCGTCACGCCGTACATCAGCCGCGGCAGCAGCACGTTGAGCACCACCGCCGCCAGCACCGACACCGGCAGGATCACGGTGCCGGTGCGCAGCGGCACGGTGAACACCTCGAGCAGCGCGCTCTGCACCGCGGCCACGCCGACCAGCACCCCGCCGAGCACCCGCAGCCACACCGGTCGCGCCGCCGGCGGTGCCACCGCGGCGGGCGTGGTCGCCCGGGCGGCCACCCGCGGCATCAGGGTGTGTCCTGTAGATCTTGGTGGATGCGGGCGGTGATCCAGGCGGCGAGATGCAAGGCGGAGGAGGAGTCCGATACCGCTGTTGTATCGGCGACGACGACGTCTTTGCGGGGTCCCCGCGGAAACGCGAAGCTTGCGGAGCGTTTTCGTGGGGTGCGAACGCAGCAGGTCGTCGTCTGGGCGCCGATCCGCGCCGCTGAAGATCTACGGGACACGCCCTACTCCAGCCCCGCGAACAGGTCGTCCTCCCAGCCGGACTCACCGTTGCCCGGACCGCGCTTGCCGCGAGCCAGGATGAAGTGCTCCCGGGCCAGCACCTCGCGGCCGATGCGGTTGGACAGCGCGAAGATCGGCCCGTCCACCGCGATCTGGGTGGCGTGCGCCTGCAGCGCCTGATGCTTGGCGTCGGCGTGCTCCGACCCGTCGACCTGGGTCGTGACCAGCTCGTCGGGCGTGGCGAACGCCAGGTCGTCCACCGTCTGCACGACGCCGAACGGCGAGTCCTCCCCGAGCGACCGCAGGAAGTCGATCCCCTCGGCCAGCACCGACCTCGGCAGCGCCGTCCAGTAGATCTTGGT
Organism: Actinomycetota bacterium; assembly: GCA_046724155.1. Lineage (GTDB taxonomy): Bacteria > Actinomycetota > Actinomycetes > Mycobacteriales > JACQDL01 > JBKOWA01. The sequence goes on along the minus strand of JBKOWA010000261.1, from coordinate 7,597 downwards.
CACCTCCCAGGGCTCACCCCCGGGGTGGCCGGGGTCGGCGGCCAGCTCGACGGCACGCATGGCAACCCGGTGCGCCTGGATGTGGTCGGGGTGGCCGTACCCGCCGTTCTCGTCGTAGGTGACCACGACCTGCGGGCGGACCTCCCGGATCACGCTGACCAGCTCGGCCGCGGCCGCGTCCAGGTCGGCCTGCCAGAACGCCCGGGGGTTGTCGTTGGTCTCCAGCCCCATCATCCCGCTGTCCCGGTAGCGGCCGACGCCGCCGAGCAGCCGGAAGTCGGTCACGCCCAGCGCGTGCATGGCCCGCTGCAGCTCGGCCAGCCGGTAGCCACCGAGCTGGTCGGCCCGGTCGGCCCCCAGCCCGAGCAGATCCGGCACCAGCACCTCACCCTGCTCGCCCAGGGTGCAGGTGACCAGGGTCACGTGAACGCCCTCCGCGACGTAGCGGGCCATGGTGGCACCGCTGCCTATCGTCTCGTCGTCGGGGTGGGCGTGTACGAAAAGCGCGCGCCGCGCCGGCAGCTCTGTCAACACAGTCGCAGCCTAACCGCACGCTCCGACAATCCGCTGGAGCCTCAGCTGGCCACGAGGGCCGCCACCCCGGGGTCGTGGCTATGTGGTGGTCGGCACCGACGGCGACGTCGATGCGCCGGGGCACCGGGGTGCCGGCCACCGGCCCGCCGGAACCACTCAGATGATCTTGAGGGCCTCCGCGTAGTGGCAGGCGGACGGGTGGCTGCCGCGCACCACCAGCGGCGGCTCCTCGGTCCGGCAGCGGTCCTGCTGCTCGTCGTTCAGCTCGTTGGCGAACTTCGGGCACCGGGTGCGGAACCGGCAGCCGGAAGGAGGGTTGGCCGGGCTCGGCAGGTCACCCTGCAGCAGGATCCGCCGCCGCTGGCGTTCCCGGACCGGGTCCGGCACCGGGATCGCCGACAGCAGCGCCTGGGTGTACGGGTGGGTCGGCCGCTCGAACAGCTCGTCCTTGCCGGCGATCTCGACGATCTTGCCGAGGTACATCACCGCGACCCGGTCGGCGATGTGCCGGACCACCGACAGGTCGTGCGCGATGAACAGGTAGGACAGCCGCAGCCGGTCCCGCAGGTCCTCAAGCAGGTTGATCACGCCGGCCTGGATGGACACGTCCAGGGCGGAGACCGGCTCGTCCAGCACCAGAACCTTGGGCTCCAGGGCGAGCGCCCTGGCCACGCCGATGCGCTGCCGCTGGCCGCCGGAGAACTCGTGCGGGTACCGGTTGGCGTGCTCCGGGTTGAGCCCGACCAGCCGCAGCAGCTCGTCCACCCGGTCTCGCAGCTGCCGGCCCTTGGCCAGCCGGTGCACGACCATCGGCTCGGCGACGATGTCGAAGACCGGCAGCCGGGGGTTCAGCGAGGCGTACGGGTCCTGGAAGACGATCTGGATCTCGCGGCGCAGCGACCGCATCTGCGCCCGGCTGAGCTCGGTCAGCTCCCGGCCGAGGAACTTCACCGAGCCGCTGGAGGCCGGCTGCAGGTGCAGGACGGCGCGCCCGGTGGTGGACTTGCCGCAGCCGGACTCCCCGACCAGGCCGAGCACCTCGCCGGGCCGCAGCTCGAAGCTCACCCCGTCCACCGCCTTGACCGCGCCGACGGTGCGCCGGAGCAGCCCGCGGCCGCGGATCGGGAAGTACTTGCGCAGGTCCCGCACTTCGAGGATGGGCTCCTCGGGGAGGGTCTGGGTCACGCAGGCACCTCGCTATCGGCTCGCTCGCTCCGCTGCCTCACATCTCCTCCTCGATGCGCCGCACCTCCGCCGGCTTCTCCGGCCCGGCCGTCTCGCTCAGCTGCCCGGGCGCGCCCTGGCCGCCAGCGGGGTTCAGATCCTCCACCACGGTGGTCGCCGGCTCGCCCGGCTCGGCCTCGCCGATCTCCGGCAGGCTGACCAGCTCGGCCCCGAGCACGTCGTCCACCGAGGTCACCTCGAACACGTCCTCGGCCGCCACCTCCGGCTTGGCCAGCTCGGCGGTGCGGATGCAGGCCGCAAGGTGGTCCGGTCCGACCTGCTCCAGCGGCGGCTCGGCCTGGTCGCACTGCTCGAGGTGCAGCGGGCAGCGCGGGCCGAACGGGCACCCTGGCGGCGGTTTGATCAGCGACGGCGGGCTGCCCGGGATCGGGGTGAGCCGCTGCTTCTCCCGGGCGTCCAGCCGCGGCAGCGAGCCGAGCAGGCCGAGGGTGTACGGCATCCGGGGCCGGTAGTAGATCTCATCGACGGTGCCGACCTCAACCGGACGCCCGGCGTACATCACCAGCACCCGGTCCGCCATCCCGGCGACCACGCCAAGGTCGTGGGTGATCAGCACGGTGGCCGCCCCGGTCTCGGCCTGGGCGGTCTTCAACACCTCCAGCACCTGCGCCTGCACGGTGACGTCCAGGGCCGTGGTCGGCTCGTCGGCGATGATCACATCCGGCTGGTTGGCCATCGCGATCGCGATCACCACCCGCTGCCGCATCCCGCCGGAGAACTCGTGCGGGTAGTTGGTCACCCGCTCGGCCGCGTTCGGGATACCGACCAGCTTCAGCAGGTCGAGCGCGCGGGCGTCGGCGGCCTTGGTGGTCAGCCCCTTGTCGTGCCGGCGCAGCGTCTCGGTGATCTGGTACCCCACCCGGTAGACCGGGTTCAGCGAGGTCATCGGATCCTGGAAGATCATCGCGATGCCCTTGCCGCGGATCGTCGACATCCCGCGGTCCCGCATGCCGAGCAGCTCGCGGCCCTTGAACCGCACCGACCCGGTGATCGAGGCGCTGGCCGGCAGCAGGCCCATCACGGCCAGCGAGGTCACCGACTTGCCGGAACCGGACTCGCCGACGATGCCCAGGGTCTCGTGCGGGTACAGGGCGTAGGAGACGCCCCGGACCGCGTGCACCACGCCGTCCTCGGTGGGGAACTTCACCTGGAGGCTGTCGACCTCGAGGAGCGGCTCCGCACCGGACCGGTCGGTCCGGACGGCGGGTTCGGCGGCGGGCTGCATGGCGCTCCGTTGCAGGGCTGTGTGGTGGGTGGTCAGGCGCGGACCCGGCTGTGCGACGGGTCGAACGCGTCCCGGATGCCGTCGCCGATGAAGCTGATGCACATCACGATCACCATGATTGTCAGGCCCGGGATGTAGAACAGCCACGGGCGGGTCTCTGCGGCGTTGACCCCGTCCGAGACCAGCACACCGAGCGAGGTGTCGTTGCGCACCCCGAGCCCGAGGTAGGTCAGCGACGCCTCGGCCAGCACCGAGGTCGCCGCACCGATGGTCGCCCACACGATGATCTGGCCGAGCGAGTTGGGGATCAGGTGCTTGAAGATGATCCGCCGGTCCTTGGCGCCCAGCGCGTGCGCCGCCTCGACGAACTCCCGCTCCCGCAGCGAGAGGAACTGGCTGCGCAGGATCCGGGCCAGGTCCATCCAGCCGAACAACCCGATGATCAGTGCCACCGAGAAGATCGTGCCACTGTGGGCCTGCAGCTTGCTGGCCATCACCAGCAGCACGACCAGCTGCGGGATGGTGAGGATCAGGTCCACGAACCGCATCAGGATGTTGTCCACGAACCTGCCGTAGTAGCCGGCGAGCGCCCCGATCAGGATGCCGATGAAGCCGGCGACCAGGACGAACAGCAGCGCGACAATGGTCGAGCGCTGGATCCCGCGCATCAGCAGGGCGAGCATGTCCTTGCCGATGTCCTGGGTGCCGAGGATGTGGTCCGGCGAGAACGGTGGCCGGCTCGGGTTCGCCGGGTCCTGGTCGGTGTAGCTCCACTGGTAGAACAGCGGGTAGATCCAGGCGCCGCCCACGACGAACGCCAGCACCCCGAGAGCGCCCACCGCCCGCCAGTTGTGCAGGAACCGGCGGATGATCTGCTCCCGCTGGCTGCGGGCCCGCACCGTGAACTCGCCGGCGACCGTGCCGACGGTGGCTGGTGCGGTGGTCTGCGGGCCGGTCTGCAGGCTGGTCATCGTTGGCCGCCTCTCCTCAGGTCAACCGGATACGCGGATCGAGCACGGCGTACAGCAGGTCGGCCACCAGGTTCGCCACGATCACGAAGAACGCGGAGGTGATCAGCCAGGCGAGCAGCACGTTGACGTCCTGCTGCCCGATCGCGTCGTCGAGCAGGTAGGTGCCCATGCCGTCCCATTTGAACACCTTCTCGGTGAGAATCGCGCCGCCAAGGATGAGCCCGACGTTGAGCGCGACCACGGTGGTGACCGGGATCAGCGCGTTGCGCAGCCCGTGCCGGAACAGCACCCGGCCGTACGGGATGCCCTTGGCCCGGGCCAGCCGGATGTAGTCCGAGCCCATCACGTCCAGCATCGAGGCCCGCTGGAACCGGCTCCAGGCCGCGTAGTTCAGTGCCATCAGCGAGATCGTCGGCAGGATCATGTGTTCCAGCCGGTCGATGAAGATCTCGCGCTGGCTGGCGTACAGCTCGATCCCGGACTGCAGCTCGCCCTGGGTCCACAGGATGTGGTGGCCGGCGAAAAGGTGCTCGTTGATCCAGATCGCCTGGTTCTTCAGCAGGGCGGCGAACCAGAACACCGGCAGCGAGATGAGAATGTAGGAGAGCAGGGTCGCCAGGAAGTCCGAAGGCTTGTGCTGGCGGACCGCGGTGAGCACGCCCACCAGGACGGCAAGGATGACCGCGAGCACCATCGCGGCCAGCACCAGCCGGCCGGTCACCGCGATCCGGTGGAACAGCACCGGGTTGATCGGGTTGCCGGCAAGGTTCTTGCCGAAGTCGCCGTGCAGCACCCCGGTCAGCCAGGTCCAGTACCGGGCCGGCGCCGACCGGTCCAGCCCGAGCAGGTGGGCCTGCGCGTCGATCGCACCGGGGGCGAGGCCCTGCCGCTGCCGCAGTTTCTGCAGCGGGTCCAGGGTGCTCGCGGCCATCACGAAGACCAGGAACGAGCTGGCCAGCAGCACCAGGGCTGAGGACATCACTCGCCGTGCGGTGTAAACGAACACGTCGCGACCTTACGCCGGGAGACCGTCTCTGTAAGGAGCCCGACGGCGTACGGGCTGGCCCGCCCGCCGTGGGCCCACCGTGTCCGGGGAGCCTGGCCCGTGGGCTCCCGGGGCCGGACGATCCGGTCCCGGGAGCCCGTGGCCTGCGTGCGGCTACCCGGCTACTGCGTCAGCCGCCAGGTGTCGGAGTTCCACAGCGGGCCGTCCTGCGACGCGTTGTCGCCCAGCCCGGTCTTGTCGTCCTTGTTGTACGGCTTGTACTTGGAGCTGTACGCGATGAACGTCGGCTTCTGGTACAGCGGCAGGGTGAACATGTCCGTCCACAGCTGGGTGTCCGCCTGGTTGGCCACCTCGGCCGCCTTCGCCGGATCGGTGGTCACCACCATCTGGTCCAGCAACTGGTCCACCTTCGGGTCGTTGCCGTAGACGTAGTTCTGCTGCACGGCGTCGCCCTTGACGCTCTTGTAGATCGGCACGTTGCTGGCCATCGCCGGCGAGCTGACCCAGGCGTACATCGCCATGTCGAACTTGCCGCCGGCCAGGCTGTGCTTGTCGGTCTTGGCGTCGGCGAAGATGTTCTCGTTCAGCGACTTCCTGATCTCGATGCCGGCCTTCTTCAGCTGCGCGGTCATGATGTCGATCGCGTTCTCACGCAGCTTGTTGTTGACCGTGGTCATGATCTCCAGGGACAACCGGTGCCCGGACTTGGCGTAGATGCCGTCCGCGCCCTTGGTGTAGCCGGCGCCCTGCAACTGCTGCTCCGCAGCCGCAGTGTCCGGCTTGTCGTACAGGCCGCCGGAGTTGTCCTTGTACTGGGTCTGGTTGGTGACGAAGAGCCGGTTGTTCAGCGGGGTGGCCCGGTTGTCGAACTGGCCGACCGTGCGCTGCACCAGGTCCTTGCGGTCCAGGGCCAGCGCGATGGCCTTGCGGACCGCCGGCTGGGCCAGGTCGGGGTTCTTGGTGTTCATGTCCAGGTGCTCGAACGAGAGCCCGAACGTCACCCCGCTGGCGATCCTCGGCTGCATGCCCCGCACCTGGGCCACCAGGTCCAGCTGCGGCTGCGGGTAGATCATCTGGATCTCGTCGGCCTGCAGCGCCTTGGTCAGCACGCCGGCGTCGTTGCCCAGGTTCTTGTAGATCACCCGGGTCAGGCCGGTGCTCGGGCCCCACCACTTGGGGTTCGGGGTCAGCACGTAGGTCTTCTGCGCGAAGTTGATGTTCTTCGCCAGCATCTGCCACGGGCCACCGCTGACGTCGGCCGGGAAGCCCTGCTGGGTGGGCCAGCCCTTCTTGATGTAGTCGCAGTCCTTGACCGGGTCGTGCTGGTCCATCAGGTGGGCGGGGAAGTTCGGCAGGAACACGCTCTGCCAGTCCACGAACGGCGTGGCGTAGGTGACCACGGCCACCCGCTCGCTGTCACCCTGCTTCACCGACTCGATCTGGTCGAAGCCGGTGGTGCTCAGGATGCCGTCGCAGCCGCCCTTCTTCGGGTCCAGCGACCGCTGGATCCGCCAGGTGTACTCGAAGTCCTTCCACGACATGGGGGTGCCGTCGCTCCAGACCGCCTTGTCGTTGATCTGGTAGGTGACCGTGAACTTGCCGTTGACGGTCTCCGGCTTCGGCTCGCTGGCCAGGTAGTTCGGATCCCAGTGGTAGTTCAGGTCCGGTTGGATGTAGTAGGGGCGCGGGAAGATCCGCATCTCGAGGTTGGCCGTCGAGGTGATGTTGCCCGCCGTGATCAGCGGCATCAGGTTCTCGAAGTTGTCGGCCGACTCGGCGTAGATGATCTGCCCGCTCGCCTGTGGCTGGCCGCCCCCGCCACCGGTGTTGTTGTCGTTGCTGCCGCACGCGGCGGCAGCCATCGCCACGACGACGCCGCCGGCAAGCAGCGCCGTGGTCCTTCTGATCCTCACGCTTCTTGCGCCTCCTTCGCCCGCCGTGTGGGTGGGCAACCCTGCCCCGGCGCACTCGCCGGGCGAGGCGCACATTAGTGACACGGGTGGGGCGGCACGCCGGGCCGGCCGAATCGTGACCATAGAGTGACCCGATGCAAACACGGCACTCCAGGAAGGGCGGTCAGCGGCGCCCGGACGGGCGGTCGGAGGCTACTCCGGCCGGTCGCCGCCGGGCCCGCAGCTTCTCCCGCTCGGCGGCCGCCAGGGCCACCTTCCGCAGCCGGACGGCCGCCGGCGTCACCTCGACGCACTCGTCCTCCCGGCAGAACTCCAGCGCCTGCTCGAGGCTGAGCAGCCGGGGCGGCACCAGCCGCTCCAGTTCCTCGGCGGTGGACTGCCGGATATTGGTCAGCTTCTTCTCCTTGGCCGGGTTGACGTCCATGTCGTCCGGCCTGGCGTTCTCTCCGACGATCATGCCCTCGTACACCTCGGTGCCCGGCCCGACGAACATCGAGCCGCGCTCCTGCAGGTTGAACAGCGCGTACGAGGTCACGGTGCCGCGCCGGTCGGCCACCAGCGACCCGGTCGGCCGGGTGCGCAGCTCGCCGGCCCAGGGCTCATAGCCGTCGAACACGTGATGCAGCAACCCGGTGCCGCGCGTCTCGGTGAGGAACTCGGTGCGGAAGCCGATCAGGCCGCGAGACGGCACGCGGTACTCCAT
>JBKOWA010000124.1:0-2780 GCA_046724155.1 Actinomycetota bacterium | reverse complement strand
CTGTCGAGGAGGCGGCCGTCGAATGGTTGCAGCGGGGAGCCCGCACTGAACCCGAGCGGATGATCCGCCAGCTGACCGAGCAATGAGGTCGTCAGGTCGGACGGTACGTCGTTCGGGGACGACGCTGCATGTCGTGATTAGCTGATCAGCTGCACCTCAGCGAGATCGGCATCCTGATCATTTCTGATCCACCGAGTCCCGAAGGCCGAGCCGGTCGGAGGGGTCGGTGCCGGCCGGTGCGGTGGTAGCGTCCGGGGCGACATCCCGATCGGACGCCCACAGGGGCGCGGTTCGCGTGGCTTGTGTGCTGATGAGTGGAGGCCGCGGTGTCGAGACGACGGCGTCAGGACGCTCGGTGGTGGCTCCGGCCGCTTGCGCTGGTCGGAGTGGCCAGCCTGGTTGCGGCCGGGCCGGCGACCGGGGCGGTGGCAGCCCCCGGGGCGGGCCACGATCCGGGGCACGGGCTACAGATCGAGGTGCTGTCCAACCGGGCCGACCTGGTGTCCGGCGGGGACGCGCTGGTGGAGGTCACCGGCTTCGATCCTGGGGACACGGCCGATGTCGCCGTCCAGTTGAACGGCGCGGACGTCACCGCCCAGTTCGCGGTGCGCGCCGACGGTCGCTACCTGGGCCTGCTCACCGGGCTGCGGGACGGGGAGAACCTGCTGACCGCGGCGGTCGGCCGGGACAACCGGGACGGTGTCGACAACCGTGATGGGGCACGCCTGGTCATCACCAACCACCCGGTCGGCGGGCCGGTGTTCGCCGGCCCCCAGGTGCAGCCCTGGGACTGCGACCTGCGCAGCCCGGTCACCGGCCTGGGCGCGCCGACCGACGCCCAGTGCAACACCCCGGCGGTGCTCCATTACGTCTACATGCCGGCCGCGCACAGCGGGTTCCGGCCGTACGACCCGGCCAACCCGCCGGCCGACGTGGCCACCACGACGACCGATCAGGGCGTGGCCGTGCCCTACGTGGTGCGGGTCGAGACCGGGGTCATCGACCGCGGGATCTACCAGGTGGCGGTGCTGTCCGATCCGGCACAGGGCTGGGCGCCGTGGGCGCCGCAGCGCGGCTGGAACCACAAGGTGGTCTGGCCGTTCGGCGGCGGCAGCGCCCCCTGGCACGTCACCGGGCTGCCCAGCAACGTGCTGGACGACATGGCGCTGTCCCGCGGCTTCCTGGTGGCCACCTCGGGGCTGAACGTGCACGGCGAGGACGCCAACGAGAACGTGTCGGCCGAGGTTGTGATGATGCTCAAGGAGCACGTCGTCGAGACCTACGGCGAGATCCGCTACACCATCGGCGAGGGCTGCTCCGGCGGCAGCCTCCAGCAGTACTCGATCGCCGAGGAGTACCCGGGGCTGCTGGACGGCATCCTGCCCAACTGCAGCTACCCGGACCTGTGGACCACCTCGACCGAGGTGCAGGACTGCGGGCTGCTGCTCGCCTACTTCGCCGCCGCCACCGGCTGGACCGCCGCCCAGCAGGCCGCCGTCGAGGGCACCAGGGACACCTCGGTGTGCCCCTTCTGGGCCGCCACGTTCGGCCAGTTCGGACTGCCGGACCGGGCCCAGAACTGCGGCTTCGCGGCCGGCGACCCGCGGGTCTACGACCCGGTGACCAACCCGGACGGGGTGCGCTGCACGGCGGCGGACTACCAGCAGGCGGTCTGGGGGCAACGGCCGAAGCGGCTGTGGACGGCGCCGGAGCAGCAGATCGGCCACGGCTTCGGCAAGAACCCGAGCGACAACGTCGGCATCGAGTACGGGCTGGGCGCGCTGCGGGCCGGGGTGATCAGCCCGCAGCAGTTCGTCGACCTCAACGCCAGGGTCGGCGGGGCCGACGTGGACGGCCGGCCGCAGCCGGCCCGCACCGCCGCTGACCCCGGCACGATGCGGACCGCGTACCGGGCCGGGCAGGTGACCGAGGGGCTGCGGCTGGACGACGTGCCGATCATCGACCTGCGCGGCTCGGCCAACAGCAACGACATCCACACCGACTACCACTCCTGGGAGCTGCGGGCCCGGCTGGACGAGGCGAACGGCGGCCACGCCAACCAGGTGATCTGGACGTGGCGGTCCTTCGGCAACTTCGCCGGCATCATCCCGCCGCCGGACATCGCGCTGGCCGCGTTCCTGACGATGGACAGGTGGCTGGCCGGCATCGAAGCGGACACCAGCGGCGCGCCGCTGGCGGCCAAGGTGGTCAGCCACAAGCCGCCGGCCGCCGTCGACGCATGCTGGCCGGAAAGCACCCTCACCCAGGGCGGCCCCCGGACCGTCGACCCGGAGTACGCCGGTGCCTGCGGGCAGGCCTTCCCGCACTACGGCGACGCCCGCGAGGTCGCCGGCCAGCCGCTGTCCGGCACGGCACTGAAGTGTCAGCTGGGGCCGCTGCGGCGGCAGGACCTGCCGGAGCTGGGCGACGCCGAGTGGGCAAGGCTCGCCGCGGCGTTCCCGCACGGCGTCTGCGACTGGTCGCGGCCCGGCGTGGCCTACCAGCCCTCGCTGCCGTGGATGACGTTCGCCGGCGGGCCGGGCGGGAAGCCCCTGGGCCCGGCACCGCACTCCTTCCCGGTGCGCGGCTGAGCCCCCGCTGGGCGGCTGGGCTTCCGGTGGGCAGCTGAGCTCCTGGTTGGCGGTTGGGCCGTTACCGGCGCGCCGGGTCGGTCGGCTGAGGGATGCTGGTGCCGGTGCCCGCTGCCACGAACCGCTGCCCACGAACGGAGAACGGCATGCCGACTGAACACGTCGACGTCCTGATCGTCGGTGCCGGGC
>JBKOWA010000361.1:0-3053 GCA_046724155.1 Actinomycetota bacterium | reverse complement strand
GTCCTGGCCCGCGTGCCGGGCGTCGGCCGGGTACCAGATCTCGGTGGGGAACACCCGCTCCCGGGCCTTGTCGGGCGACTGGATCGTCACCACGCCCACCGGGAAGGGGCCGCGTTCGAACGGGTCGTACCGAGCCGGCCGTCGCAACGCGGTCGCGCCGCTGCCGTTGCTGTCGTCCATGGTCGCAGCGTGGCAGCGGTTGACCCGGCCGGGACCCCGCGTTCGCTCTGGGCGTGGCTCCGTTGGGGACGGCGAGCGGGCGGTTCGCGGCGGGCGAACGGCCGGTGCAGCGAGGCGACAGCGAGTGCGCATCGCGAGCCCAATCATGAAGGGCGACCTGGTCGTCGGACGGCGGGCCCAGGAGCGGAGCGCGCGGAGCCGAGCACAACGCGGAGCCGAGCACAACACGGAGCCGAGCAGTAACACGGCGGCGGCGATTACAGTCCTGAGGCATGTCCGTCGAACGGCAGTACGTCGCCGACCACCGTGAGCAGCTGCGTGCCGACCTCGATGCCTGGCTGCGCATCCCGAGCATCAGCGCCGACCCGGCGCACGCCGCCGACGTGCGGCGCAGCGCGGAGTGGCTGGCGGACGCGTTCCGCCGCACCGGGCTGCCGGTGGCGGAGCTCTGGGACACCCCCGGCGGCCCGACGGTGTTCGCCGAGTGGCCCAGCGACGACCCGGGGGCGCCGACCGTGGTCGTCTACGGCCACCACGACGTGCAGCCGGTCGACCCGCTCGAGTTGTGGCAGACGCCGCCGTTCGAGCCGACCGTGCGCGGCGAGGAGCTGTACGCCCGCGGCGCGGCCGACGACAAGGGCCAGCTGCTGTTCCACCTGCTGGGCCTGCGCGCGCACCTGGCAGCGACCGGGCGGGCGGCGCCGGCGGTGCACCTGAAGTTCCTGATCGAGGGCGAGGAGGAGTCCGGCTCGCCGCACTTCGAGCAGCTGCTGCGGGCGCACCGCGACCGGCTGGGCTGCGACGTCGTCGTGGTCACCGACACCGGCATGTTCGACCGGGAGGTGCCCAGCACCTGCACCGCGATGCGCGGCCTGGTGGCCTGCGAGGTGCACTTCCACGGGCCGGACGTGGACCTGCACTCCGGCGTCTTCGGCGGCGCCGTGCCCAACCCGGCGACCGCGCTGGCCCGGATGGTCGGCCGGATGCACGACGACGACGGCGTGATCCGGATCCCCGGCTTCTACGACGGCGTGCTGCCGCTGAGTGACGCCGAGCGGGTGCTGTTCGGCAAGCTGCCGTTCGACGAGGCGGCGTTCCTGGCCGGCCCGGCGGCGTCCCGGGCCACCGCGGGCGAGGCCGGCCACACCACGCTGGAACGGGTCTGGGCCCGGCCCACCGCCGAGGTCAACGGCATGTGGGGCGGCTACACCGGGCCCGGCGGGAAGACCATCGTGCCCACCGACGCGTACGCGAAGCTGTCGTTCCGGCTGGTGGCGGACCAGCAGCCGCAGGCCGTCCAGCAGGCCGTGGACCGGTTCGTGGCGGCCAACACCCCGCCCGGGATCGACAGCCGGGTGCAGTGGGGCGGGCCCGGCGTGCGGCCCTGCCAGACCCCGCTGGACCACCCGGCGTTCGCTGCGCTGACCGCCGCCCTGGGGCGGGCGTTCGAGCGGGAGATCATGATCACCCGGGAGGGCGGCAGCGGGCCGGAGGCGACGCTGGCCGAGGTGCTCGACGCGCCCCTGGTGTTCCTCGGGGTCGGCCTGCCGGAGGACAAGATCCACGCCCCCAACGAGCGGGTGGCGCTGCCGAGGCTCTACAAGGGCGCCGAGGCCGCGGCGTACCTCTGGTCCGAGCTGGCCACCACGCTGCGCTGACCCGCGACGGCCGGCTCACCCACCGCGCCGGGCTGACCCACCGCGCCGGGCTGACCCACCGCGCCGGGCTGACCCACCGCGCCGGGCTGACCCGCCGTGACGGGCTGATCTGCCCCGCTGGGCTGACCCGCGGCGGCGGGTTCGTCCACGGCGCCGGGGTGACCCGCGGCGCTGGGCTGATCTACCGAGCTGGGCTGATCTACCGCGCAGGGCTGATCTACCGCGCTGGACTGACGCTCGGCGCCGGGCTCGTCCACGGCGTCGGGTGACCCGCGGCGCTGGGCTGACCTACCGCGTTGGGCTGTTCCACCGCGGCGGGCTGACCCACGGTGGTGAGCTGGTCCGCCGTGTTGCGCTGGTCCCGCGGGCGGCAGGCCCGCTTGGACCAGGCCGTGCAGGGCGCCTCGACGAACCGGTAGAGCCCTGCGGCGCAGCCCACCGACAGTGCGAGGGCCACCACGGCTGCGGCGATCCGCCCGGCCGGGTGCTGGATCGGCCCGGAGGCCAGCGCGAACGTGGTGCCCACGATCGGCGGGTGCACCAGGTACAGCGAGTACGACCGCTCGCCCAGCCAGGCGAGCCCGGCCACCCCCCGCCCGGCACCGGGTCGCCACCGCGCAGTGGGCCACCACCGCGCAGTGGGCCGCCATCGCGCGGTGGGCCGCCACCGGAGTCCGGCCAGCCGCCGGGTGCCGGGCAGGGCTCGGGCGGTGGGCGGTCTCCGGGTGCCCGCCCGCGACCGCCGCTCGGTGGCCAGGCAGCAGCACAGCAGCAGGAAGAACGCCGCCCCGGCGACCGGGTCGAACACCAGGTCGGTCCCGGCGAACGGGTGACCGGCCACGCTGGCGTACCCGCCGCGGTGCCGGAACAGCCACCACAACCCGGCCAGCCCGGCCACCGCGGACAGCCGCCAGGTGCACACCCGGGGCAACCGCTGGTTGCCGGCGTACCACTCTGCCGCCAGCGCCCCGAGTAGCCACTCCGCCAGCCGGGCCGGCGCCTGCTGGAATGCCACGGCGGCCACCCAGCCTGGTTGGCCGGTCAGCGAGCCGAGGCTCTTCGGCACGCTCGGCAGCACCAGCTCCGCACCGAACCGCCAGAGCAGGCAGCAGGCCAGCCCGGCCAGCAGCCAGCGCACCGGCCCGACCCGCCGCAGCCAGCCGAACCCGGCGACGTAGATCAGGTAGAGCTGCTCCTCCAGGGCCAGGCTCCAGG
>JBKOWA010000392.1:0-5693 GCA_046724155.1 Actinomycetota bacterium | reverse complement strand
ATCTTGGGAGGCGCTGCCCGGTGAATTCATTCGTTCAGCCAGACGTGAGAGATCAGCCGACCACGACGCTGTGGCGGGAGCCGGGTATGTCGCCCGCCATGATCATGGGACCGTTCTGAGCGGGTTTCTGCCAGGAGGATGGGACCACCCGGTTGCCAGTGATGGGACCACCCGGCGTGTCGTGCCGGGGGGTCTGGTCAGGTCCGTTGTCGGATCTCTCCACATCGTCGGATGTGGAGGTCTTAGTGACGTTCCGGGAGGTCTCGGTGGTTGAGGTTCGGGAGGTGCTGCGGGCCTGGCTTGCCGGCGCCGGGTTACGCACGGTGGCGCAGCGGGCGGGGGTGGACCGCAAGACCGCCCGCCGGTACGTGGCCGCGGCCGAGCAGGCCGGGGTGGTCCGCGAGGGCGGCGAGGCGCAGTTGACCGATGAGGTGGTCGGTCAGGTGGTGCAGGCGGTGCGGCCGGTGCGGGCCAGCGGCCGGGGCGCGTCCTGGGAGGCGTTGGAGGCCGAGCACCAGCGGATCGCCGGGTGGGTCGAGCAGGACCTGTCGGTGGTCAAGATCGGTGAGCTGCTGGGCCGGCGGGGTGTGTTGGTGCCGTACCGGACGCTGCACCGGTTCTGTGTCGAGCGGTGCGGGTTCGGCCGGGGCGGGCGGACCACGGTGCGGGTCGCCGACGGCGAGCCGGGGGTGGAGTGCCAGATCGACTTCGCCCGGATGGGCCTGGTCTACGACCCGGGCTCCGGCCGCCGGCGGGTGACCCACGCGTTGGTCTTCACCGCGGTCTACTCCCGGCACATGTTCGTGTGGTTGACCTTCTCCCAGACCCTGGTCGCGGTCATCGCCGGGTGTGAGGCGGCGTGGCGGTTCTTCGGCGGCGTGTTCGGGGTGCTGATCCCGGATAACGCCTCGGCGATCGTCGCCGACGCCGACGCGGTCAACCCGCGGTTCACCGCCGGCTGGCTGGACTACGCCCAGCACTGCGGGTTCGCCACCGACCCGGCTCGGGTGCGCAGCCCACAGGACAAGCCGCGGGTCGAACGCGCGGTGCAGTACGTGCGGGGGAACTTCTTCGCCGGCGAGGAGTTCGTGGACCTGGCCGACGCGCAGGCCCGGGCGGCCAAGTGGTGCCACCAGACCGCCGGGCAGCGCATCCACGGCACCACCCAGGCCCGGCCGGTCGAGGTGTTCACCGAGCACGAGGCCGGCGCGCTGCTGGCCGTGCCGCAGCCCTACGACGTGCCGGTCTTCACCCGGGTGAAGGTACACCGCGACTTCCACATCGAGGTCGGCAAGGCGCTGTACTCCGCGCCGAAGGCCTACCTCGGGCAGCACCTGGACGTGCGTGCCGACGCGAACCTGGTCAAGCTGTTCTGCGCCGGGCAGCTGGTCAAGGTGCACCCCCGGCAACGGCCCGGCGGGCGGTGGACCGACCCCGAAGACCTGCCGGCCGAGAAGACCGGCTACGCCCTGCGTGACCTGGACCGGCTCATCGCCGCCGCCCGCCACCACGGCCAGGACGTGGGCACCTACGCCGAACGGCTGCTGGACGACCCGCTGCCCTGGACCCGGATGCGGCAGGTCTACCGGCTGCTCGGCCTGGCCCGCCGCTACGGCGCCCAACCGGTCAACACCGCCTGCGGCCGGGCGCTGGAGCTGGACGTCATCTCGGTCACCAAGATCGCCTCGATGCTCGAGCGGGCAACCGAGAACACCCCGACCCCCACCGCCCGGCCGGCCGCCAGCGCCGCCCGGCCGGCGGCCGCCCGGTTCGCCCGCGACCCGGCCGAGTTCAACCCCCGCCGCCCAACCCAGCTGCAACTGGTCTACCCCACCGCCACCGGCACCACCGGCGAGCAGGGGGTGCGGTGATGACCCGGACCGCCCTGGCCGACCCGGTCAGCGCCGAGCTGCGCTCGATCCTGCGGACGCTGAAGCTGGGCAAGCTGCTGGACACCCTGCCCGAACGGCTCACCCTCGCCCGAGCGCAGCACCTGCCGCACGCCGACTTCCTCGAACTCCTCCTCGCCGACGAGGTCACCCGCCGCGAGACCAACTCCGCCGCGCTCCGCGCCCGCACCGCCGGGCTGGACCCCGGCATGCGCATCGAGACCTGGGACCCCAGCGCCGCGGTCCGCTACAACCAGCAACTGTGGGCCGAGCTCACCAGCCTGCGGTTCCTCGACGGACCCCACGGCGCGCTGCTGCTCGGCCCGGTCGGGGTCGGCAAGACCCACCTGGCCACCGCCCTGGGCCACATCGCGGTCCGCCGCCGACACACCGTGCTCATGGCCCGCGCCGACAAGCTGTTCAAGCGACTCAAGGCCGCCCGACTCGACAACACCGTCGAAGCCGAGATGCGCCGGCTGGCCGGCGTCGAGCTGCTCATCCTCGACGACTTCGCCCTCCAACCGCTGGACGCCACCCAGACCACCGACTTCTACGAGCTGACCGTGGAACGCCACCGCAAGACCGCCACCGTGATCACCAGCAACCGCGAGCCGTCCGAGTGGCTGGCCATGATGGCCGACCCGCTGCTCGCCCAGTCCGCCGTCGACCGGCTCGTCTCCACCGCCCACGAACTCATCATCGAAGGCGACTCCTACCGCCGACGCCAGAAACCCCGACACACCAACACCAACACCGGCGTGTCCGTTGACCCCAACCCAGGAGACCACCATGCTTGAGCCCGCCACCCGGTGGTCCCTTACTCGTGGCAACTCGCCGGTCCCATCACGCTGGCAAGCGACAAACACCGAGGCCAATCGGTGTTGCTGCGCTCGTGCCAGACCTGCAGGACGGTGACGGGTGACAGTCGAACGGCGGGTCGCGGACGATCAGCCTGCTCAGCCCGGTCGCTGGCCCGGCAAGGCGAGGCTTGGGGTCGGTTACTGGCCCGGTTGTAGGGCGGCGACGCAGGTTGGTGCGACGTTCCACCTGTTGCCGACCGAGACGATCGGTTGGGGGTAGTTCCCGGCGACGGTCTGCTCACATTGCAGCGAGCGGATGGCTCCCTGTGACGAGTTGAGGGCCACGGTCACGCCGCTGATCGGGTTCGGGCTCGCCGCGAGTCGTACGGCCGCGAAGTAGGTGTTGCCGCCCGTGTCGGATAGTGGTCCGGTGACGGTGTTGCCGGTGATGGTCAGCCGTTCCATTGGCGCGACAGTGGCCCGCAGCATGATGCCGTGCCCGTTGGGAGCTGGGTTGACGAGGGTGATGTCGTTGTCCCGGATGCCGATGTCACTGACCGCCTCGGCGTAGATCCCGCCGGAGTCGCCCTCAACGATGATCGTGTTGTTGGTGACCGACATCTGCTTCGGTATGCCACCGCTGTGCGGCATGATTCTGATCCCCGGTCCGGACACCCCGTGTCGCCGGATCAGATTGTTGTCGATCTTGATGCTGCCTGCGACATTTCCGGTTCCGATCACACCTTCCTCGGATATCGCGGTCACATCGAATGTGTTGTCCGCCACCACAACGTCCTGGGTACGGTAAAGGAACAGGCCGCGGCCGGCGAAGGTGTTACCGGTGATGGTCGCGCGGCGGTATGACGTGAGGGTTGCGCTGAACGTGGCCGGTGCGTCGGCGAACGAGTTGCCGATCAGCCGCAGGTCGTCGTCAAAGCCGCCACCAGTGGCCTCGCCGTCGAACGGCGTGTCGCCGATCTGGCCGCTGAAGTGGTTGCCGAGCACCGCCAACGACACCACGTTGCGCTGCACACCGATCCCGGAACGGGCACAGTTCGTGAACGAGGAACCCATGATGGTGGCCCGGTTGACCCGTGTCTCGACGGTGTTGCCGGCCAGTCGGATGCAGTCTCCCTTGCGTACCCCCGGGGCGCCTGGTGGGTGCACAAAGCGCACGTCCCGCACGGTGACGTCGGTGATCGGCATCGAGCAGGTTCCGTTGGTGGTTGTGCACACGCCGGATCCGATCTCGATCGCGTGCGTCTGCTCATCGGTGTTCGTAGCCGCCGAGGTGTCGATGGTGAGCCGTTCCACCACGACGTCGCTGGCGCCCGGGTCCAGTGAGATGACGAACGTGGTCGCGGCACCCTGGTCGCCGACCAGGTCAATCACCGTGCCGGGGCCGGTGCCGGTGATAGTCAGATGGGCGCCATGCGTCGACAGCGTGGCGAACCTGTTGTATGAACCCGCCGGTGCCCGCGTCAGCGTCCAGTGGCCGCTGCCCAGGCACACCGTGCCGCCACCACCGCCAGTCGCGGCGTCGATCGCCGCCTGGATCGGTACCCGGTCGACGACCCCATCGTCGGGTAAGGCGCCGAAATCGACCGGGTCGTAGCAGCCACCGGGACCTGCTCCGGCCGTCTGGGTGCCGGCAGCCTGCACCGCCGCGCCGGACACGACCAGCAGCATGCCTAACAACCCGGTCACAATGACGGCGGTCCGGCTCAGCCTCGGTTTCCTCATTGCCTTTCTCCAATCTTGAATGGCCTAATGCCTTAGAGCAGCACGTCACCGCAGAGATACGCCGTGCGCGCCGAATCCGTGCGAACCCCTGCCCCAGCTGCGCGGCGCCGACCCGCTCGTGAGCGCCTTCTGGCACATCGACCCCCGCCCCGACGGACGGCCCGCACCCGGCGGCCCGCCGGTCGAGGCCGTCGAGGACAAGTTCGAACTCGTCGCCGCCGGGCAGGCCGTAACCATCACCGTCCAGGCGCACGCCCGCACCCTTCGCCGACCTCACCACCGTCCCCGCACCGGCGTCGAACCCAGCCACGTCGTGCTGGCCGTCCGGACCGGCGAACCCAACGGCCTCGTCGCAGCCTTCCGCACATACGCCCGAGCCCACCTCACCGGCACGTCGTAGCCGCCCGACCCGGCCGGTGGATCTGGTAGATGACCTTCGGCCCTAGTTTGAGGTCACCGAGAACTTCACGCTCACGGGCCAGGCTGGAGCTGGGCTGGTGCCGGGCTGAGTGGGTGGGGTCTGGTTGAGGGTGGTGAGTTTGGCGCGGACGCCCGGCCGCGCCGGATGACGCGGACACCCCGACGCCCCGGACGACGCCGACACCCCGGACGACGCCGACACCCCGGACGACGCCGACACCCCGGACGACGCGGACGGATCGGCGACCGAGGCGCCGGACGAGGAATCCCCACCCGTAATCGGCACTTGGGTAGCCTGGCTCCCGCGCCGTCCCGTACTCGGCGCCGTAGGGTGACGGTTATGGATCGGCGCATTTTCGGTATCGAGAACGAGTACGGCGTCACGTACACGTTCCACGGGCAGCGGCGGCTGTCGCCGGACGAGGTGGCGCGCTACCTGTTCCGTCGAGTGGTGTCCTGGGGCCGGTCCAGCAACGTCTTCCTGCGCAACGGCGCCCGCCTCTACCTGGACGTGGGCTCGCACCCGGAGTACGCGACGCCGGAGTGCGACAACCTGGTCGACCTGGTCGTGCACGACAAGGCCGGCGAGCGGATCCTCGAGGGCCTGATGGTGGACGCCGAGCGCCGGCTGCACGAGGAAGGTATCACCGGCGACATCTACCTGTTCAAGAACAACACCGACTCCGCCGGCAACTCCTACGGCTGCCACGAAAACTACTGTGTGGCCCGGCACGGCGAGCTCTCCCGGCTGGCCGACGTGCTGATCCCGTTCCTGGTCACCCGGCAGGTGATCTGCGGCGCCGGCAAGGTGCTGCAGACCCCGCGCGGCGCGGTCTACTGC
>JBKOWA010000328.1:0-3867 GCA_046724155.1 Actinomycetota bacterium | reverse complement strand
TCGTCGACCCGCGGGACCTGTCGCTGCCGGCGGTTGGCCTGCTGACCGTGGTGGACCCGGAGACCGGCCAGCAGGTCGAGGTGCAGAGCTCCGACCGCGACCTGCGCGAGCGGTACGCCGCCGCGGCGGCGGCCCAGCGGGCGGCCATCACCGCGTCGCTGCGCCGGGCCGGGGCGGCCCACCTGCGGCTGGCCACCGACCGGGACTGGCTGATCGACATCGTCCGGTTCGTCGCGGCCCGGCGGCGCGGCGTGAGCGGAGGTGCGCTGCGATGACCAACTTCTTTCTGGCGCCGGTATGGCTGTGGCTGCTGCTCGGGGTGGCCGGGCTCGCCGCGGCGTACGCGGCGATGCAGCTGCGCCGGACCCGGTACGCGGTCCGGTTCGCCAACACCGCGCTGCTGGGCAGCCTGGTGCCGCGCCGGCCGGGCTGGCGCCGGCATGTGGCGTTCGGAGTGCTGCTGCTCGTGCTGGCCACGCTGACCCTGGGCATGGCGAAGCCGACGACCGCGGTGCGGGTGCCCAGGGACAGGGCCACCGTGGTGATGGCCATCGACGTGTCGCTGTCCATGCAGGCCACCGACGTGATGCCGAGCCGGATCGACGCCGCCAAGCAGGCCGCCAACGAGTTCGTCCGGCTGCTGCCGTCGCGGATCAACCTTGGGCTGGTCACCTTCGCCGGCACCGCGACCGTGCTGGTCAGCCCGACCACGGACCGGGACACCGTCACCCGCGCGATCGACACCATCCAGCTGCGCGAGTCCACCGCGATCGGCGAGGCGATCTTCTCCTCGCTGGACGCCATCCACACCGCCGCGACGCAGGACGCCGGCACCGAGCCGACCCCGGCCACGATCGTGCTGATGTCCGACGGCGACAGCAAGCAGGGCCGGCCGGTCAACACGGCAACGGCTGCGGCTCGGGGCGCCAAGGTGCCGGTGTCCACGATCGCGTTCGGCACCGAGGACGGGACCGTGGACATCGGCGGTGACCTGGTGCCGGTGCCGGCGGACCGGGTCACGCTGAGCCGGATCGCGCAGGACACCGGCGGGATCTACCACGCGGCGGCCAGCGCCGAGGAGCTGCGCGACGTCTACCGGGACCTGGGCAGCCAGATCGGGTTCACCACGCAGCGCCAGGAGATCACCCGCTGGTTCGTCGGCGTGGCGCTGCTGGCCGGCTTCGTCGGGCTGGCGTTGGCCCTGTTCTGGTCCAACCGGCTGGTCTGAGAGCCGGCTGGTCTGAGAGCCGGTCGGAGCGGCCGGCGCGGGGCTGCGGGGTGGGCGTTAGGCTGCCCGCCATGAGTCGTTCGGTGCTGGTGACGGGTGGGAACCGCGGCATCGGCCTGTCCATCGCCCGGGCGTTCGCGGCGCAGGGCGACAAGGTGGCGGTCACCCACCGCGGCAGCGGCCCGCCGGACGGGCTGTTCGGCGTGCCGTGCGACGTGACCGACCAGGCCGCCGTCGATGAGGCGTTCAGCGCGGTGGAGGCGCAGCACGGGCCGGTCGAGGTGCTGGTGTCCAACGCCGGGATCACCGATGACACGCTGCTGCTGCGGATGGGTGAGGACCAGTTCACCCGGGTGCTGGACGCCAACCTGACCGGGGCGTACCGGGTGGCCCGCCGTGCGGCCGGCCGGATGCTGCGGGCCCGCAGCGGGCGGATGATCTTCATCTCCTCGGTGGTCGGACTGAGCGGGTCGGCCGGGCAGGTGAACTACGCCGCGAGCAAGGCCGGGCTGGTGGGCCTGGCCCGGTCGGTCGCCCGGGAGCTCGGCAGCCGGGGCATCACCGCGAACGTGGTTGCGCCGGGCTTCGTGGTCACGGACATGACCGCGGCGCTGCCGGAGGAGCGGCAGGCCGAGATCCTCGGGCAGATCCCGCTCGGCCGGATGGCCACCGCCGAGGAGGTGGCCGCGGTGGTGACCTTCCTGGCCAGCCCGGCCGCCGGGTACATCACCGGGGCGGTCATCCCGGTGGACGGCGGCCTCGGCATGGGGCACTGACCCGCTCTGCGACTTCGCCGTCCAGGGACTTCGCCGTTCGGGGACTTCGCCGTTCGGGGACTTCGCCGTTAAGAGACTTCGCCGTTAAGAGACTTCTGTGACGAGAACGAGAAAGGGCGCCAGGTTGGGCATCGTCGAGGGCAAGCGGCTGCTGATCACCGGCATCATCACCGACGCGTCGATCGCGTTCGCCGCGGCGCGGGTGGCCCAGGAGCAGGGCGCCGAGGTGGTGCTGACCGGGTACGGCCGGATGTCGCTGGTGGAGCGGGTCGCCAAGCGGCTGCCGAAGCCGGCGCCGCTGGTCGAGCTGGACGTGACCGACGACGGGCAGCTCGACTCGCTCGCCGACCGGGTCCGCACGCAGGCCGGCATGGACAGCCTGGACGGGGTGCTGCACTCGATCGGGTTCGCCCCGCAGTCCTGCCTCGGCGGCGGCTTCCTGGACGCACCGTGGACCGACGTGGCGACCGCGCTGCAGGTCTCGGCGTACTCGCTGAAGTCGCTCGCGGTGGCCTGCCTGCCGCTGATGGCCCGCGGCGGGACCATCGTCGGCCTGGACTTCGACGCCCAGGTCGCCTGGCCGGCGTACGACTGGATGGGGGTGGCCAAGGCGGGCCTGGAGTCCACCGCCCGCTACCTGGCCCGGGAGCTCGGGCCCCGGCGGATCCGGGTGAACCTGGTGGCGGCCGGGCCGCTGCGCACCATGGCGGCCAGGAACATCCCGGGTTTCTCCCGGTTCGAGGACGCCTGGACCGACCGGGCCCCGCTGGGCTGGGACATCGGCGACACCGAGCCGGCCGCGCAGGCGTGCATCGCGCTGCTGTCGGACTGGTTCCCGGCGACCACCGGTGAGATCGTGCACGTGGATGGCGGGTTCCACGCAATGGGTGTGTGAGATGCCGGGCTACGACGCGCTGGTTCTGGTCTCGTTCGGCGGCCCCGAGGGGCCCGAGGACGTGCTGCCGTTCCTGGAGAACGTGGTGCGCGGGCGGGGGGTGCCGCGGGACCGGCTGCTGGCGGTCGCCGAGCACTACCACCACTTCGGCGGCGTCTCGCCGATCAACGCCCAGAACCGGGCGCTGCTGGCCGCCCTGCGCGGGCAGCTCGACCTGCCGGTCTACTGGGGGAACCGCAACTGGCACCCGTACCTGGTCGACACCGTCCGGCAGCTGGCCGCGGACGGGGTGCGGCGCGCGCTGGCGTTCGCCACCAGCGCGTACACCGCGTACTCCGGCTGCCGGCAGTACCTGGGGGACATCGACCGGGCGCGGGAGGCCGCCGGTCCGGGCGCGCCGCAGATCGACAAGATCCGGCACTACTACAACCATCCGGGCTTCATCGAGCCGAACGCCGAGGCGGTCCGGGCGGCGCTGGCCGAGCTGCCGGCCGGCGTCCGGGACGGGGCCCGGCTGGTGTTCACCGCGCACAGCATCCCGACCGCGATGAACGACGTCTCCGGGCCGCGGCGCAACGGCTGGTACGCCCGCCAGGTGGCCGAGGCGGCCCGGCTGGTCACGGAGGCGGTGCAGCCGGGCCGGGACTTCGACGTGGTGTGGCAGTCCCGGTCCGGGCCGCCGCAGGTGCCGTGGCTGGCCCCGGACATCAACGACCACCTGGAGGCACTCGCCGCGCAGCGTGTCGCCGGGGTGGTGGTGTCACCGGTCGGCTTCGTGTCGGACCACGTCGAGGTGCTCTGGGACCTGGACAACGAGGCCCGGCAGACCGCCGAGAAGCTCCGGCTGCCGTACGCCCGGGCCGCGACGGTCGGCGTGCACCCGCGGTTCGTCGCGATGATCCGCGAGCTGGTCGAGGAGCGGACCGCCGGCGGCCCGCGGCTGGCGCTCGGCCCGGACGGCCCGAGCC
>JBKOWA010000258.1:0-5028 GCA_046724155.1 Actinomycetota bacterium | reverse complement strand
TCCCGGACCCGCTCGCCGTAGATGTAGATCTCCCGGTCGTCGCGCAGGCTGTCGATGTACTCCGCGCCGGTCAGCGGGCGGGTCTTCGGCCGGGCGGGCTCGGCCGGCGGTGCCTGGTGGTCGCTCATCTTCCCTCTGCGTGGTCCTGGGCGGGGCGCACGGCCGATGCGCGGGACGTGGCCGGGTCAGCCGACGCCGAACCGGGCCTTGGCCAGCTCGCGGTTGGCCAGCGCGCTGAGGAACGTCCCCAGGCCGGCGTGGCTGTGCAGCATCGACATGTCCCGCCAGACCCGCTCGATCCGCGCACCGGTGCGCACCGAGCTCGACCCGGCGGTGGGGAACAGCTGCCCCTCGACCGCACGCCAGCACAGCCGGACCACCTCCCGGCTGATCAGCGCCAGCCGCAGCTCCTGCTCCCGGGTGAACGCGTGCGGGCCGCGCTCGCAGGTCTGCTGCCACTGCTGGACGGCAATGGTCAGGGCCGCCTCGGCCGCGGCGATCAGCCCGGTCGCCTCGCCGTAGCGGAGCTGGTAGTCGGGGTCCTCGGTGCGGGACACGATCGGGAAGAAGATGGTCGTCCGGGTCCGCATCAGCTCCTCGTACGCGTCCAGCGCGCCCTTGGCCATGCCCAGCGCCAGCGCGCCCAGCTCGAGCAGCATGAAGCTCAGCGGCCCCC
The DNA here is from genome assembly GCA_046724155.1 of Actinomycetota bacterium. Classification (GTDB taxonomy): domain Bacteria; phylum Actinomycetota; class Actinomycetes; order Mycobacteriales; family JACQDL01; genus JBKOWA01. The sequence continues at coordinate 4,352 of JBKOWA010000258.1, read as the reverse complement.
CGCCGTACTGCGGGCCGTGCAGCGCCCGCCCCGGGGTGCCCCCGGTGACCGACAGCTGCGACAGGTGGGTGCCCAGCGCGTAGTACCCCGGGATGCGGGCGTTCTCCAGGGTGATGCTGTGCGAGCCGCTGCCCTTCAGGCCGAGCTGCCGGCCCCAGTCGTTCTCCAGCCGCCACTGGCTGCGCGGCGCGATGAACAGCAGCGGCGCCGGCGGCTCGTCCGGCCCGCCGAAGACCAGCGCGTGGCCGATGAAATGGGTGGCGTACGGCGCGCCGGAGCAGTAGTTCCAGGTGCCGTTGACGACCCAGCCGCCGTCCCCGGTCGGCTCGGCGCCGCCGCTGGGCGCCACCACCGCGGGGCAGAGGAAGTCGCCGGCCTCGAACAGCTCGGCCTGCGCCCGCTCCTCGAACAGGGTGCCCACCACGAGCGCGTGCGCGGAGCCGAACAGGTACATCCACGCGGTCGACGGGCAGCCCCGGGCCAGCGTCGTGCAGACCGTCATGAACGTGTCGACGCCGAACTCGTAGCCCCCGTACCGCCGGGGCACCAGCAGCCGGTAGAACCCGGCCCTGGCGAACGCCTCGTGGGTGTCCTGGGCGTAGTAGGTGCGCTGCTCGGTCTCCGCCTGCCGGGCGACCAGGGTCGGTGCGATCGCCTCGGCCCGCGCGAGGACCTCGGCCGGGGTGAGGTCGGGCTCGGGCGGTGGCGGAAACCCTGATTCGGTAACGCTGGTCGCGATGCTCATGTGCGGCGCCGATCCTTCGTCTCGGATGGGTCAGATCTGCTGCAGCGGGGCGTCCGGCGCGGCCACCGCGTCCCGCAACACCCGGCGGAACTCGGCCGCCAGGCCGACCATCGTCGTCTTGTCGTACAGGTTGGGGTTGAACTTCAGGCTGCTCACCATCTCGCCGGCGGGCAGGATGTCCACCGCCCACAGCCCGCCGTCGGGGATGTCCGCGGCCCGGTCCTGGGAGATCAGCCGGCGCCGCACCTCGGCGTACCGCAGGTCGCCCACCTGCTTGCCGTCCATCGAGCTGGCCGACTGCAGCAGCTCGAACGCCAGCACGCACCGGTTCGGGTCGGCGAACGGCCCGATCAGCGCGGGCAGCTCGTGCGCCAGCAGCGGGAACGGGATGTCGTGCGAGTACGCCTCGGCGCAGGTGGTCCGGGCCCGCCGCACCACGTCCCGGAAGGTGCCGCAGCCGGCCAGGTCGGTGCGCAGCGGGAGGAAGTTGAAGAACGGCCCGACGCTGTCGGCGAACCGCTCCTGGTACCGCCCGGAGGTGAACGTGGGCACCACCACGTCGGTGGCCCCGGTCCGCTGGTGCAGCACCACGGTGTGCGCGGCCAGCAGCACCATGAACGGCGAGCAGCGTGCCGACCTGGCGAACGCCAGGGTGGCGGCGGTGAGCTCGGCGTCGATGAGGAAGCGGTGCGCGGCGAAGGTGTTCGGCACGTCGTCGCGGCGCGGCCGGTCGGTGCCGATGGCCAGGATCTCGGCGTCCCCAAGCGCGGTCCGCCAGTAGTCCAGGTGCCGGTCCAGGCTGCCGTCGGTCAGCGTCTGCTGCTGCCAGACGGCGAACTCCCGGTACTGGTGGGCCGGCGGCAGGTCCGGTGCGGTGCCGGCGCGGCGGGCGGCATAGCAGGCGGCCAGGTCGCGGACCAGCACCTCGGTGGACCAGGCGTCGGTGGCGGTGTGGTGCACGGCGAGCACCAGCACCGCGTCGGTGCCGTCGAACCGGCCCAGCACCGCCCGCAGGTGCGGCAGCTCGTACACCGGGTACGGCGCGGCGTCCAGCTCGTTGAGCAGCCGCTCGGCCCGGGTGTCCCGGTCGGCCGGGTCGGTGCCGCACAGGTCCAGCACGGTGAGCGGCACCGGGCTCGCCGGCCGCACGTCCTGGTACCGCGGCTCGGCCCCGCGGACGATCACCGTGCGCAGCGCCTCGTGCCGCTCGACCAGGTCGTCCAGCGCCGCCTGCAGGGTGTCGGTCCGCAGCGGGCCGGCGACCCGCCAGGCTGCCACGATGGTGTGCCGGTCGCTGAAGGCGCCCTGCTCGGGGCCCCGGTCGAAGGCACACAGGAACTCGTGGTTGAGCGACAGCGGGATCCGCTCCGCCGAGCCGGCCGGCGCGGCCACCGAGGCGGAGATCGTCATGCCTGCGCACCTTCCGGGGTCGGCTCCGGGGTCGGCTCCGGGGCCAGCGAGCGCGGCCGCAGCTCGGTCCAGTGCGCGGTGACATACGCCAGGCAGGCGCCGCGGTCGGCCGGGCCGTGCACCGCGGTCCACCCACCGGGCAGGTCCGCGGACCGCGGCCACAGCGAGTGCTGGCCCTCGGCGTTGCTGAGGACCCAGAAGCTGCCGTCCGGGTCCTCGAACGGGTTGGCCATCAGGCGCTCCTCCTCGTCTCGTCGCCCCGGGCGTCGCCGTCCAGGTAGGCGTCCAGGTCGGTCACCGTCGGCGCGTCGAACAGCGCGGCGATCGGCACGTCCGCGCCGAGGGCCGCCTGGATCCGGCTGGTCAGCCGCATCGCCTGCAGGGACTGGCCGCCCAGGTCGAAGAAGCTGTCGTCCACGCCGACCTGGGGCACGCCCAGCACCTCGGCGAAGATCCCGCAGAGCAGCTCCTGCCGCTCGGTGCGCGGTGCCCGGTAGGCCACGGTCCCGGCCAGGTCCGGCACCGGCAGCGCGGCCCGGTCCACCTTCCCGTTCGGGGTCAGCGGCAGCGCGTCCAGCACCACGAACGCGGCCGGCACCATGTACTCCGGCAGCGACCGGGCGGCGTGCGCGCGCAGCTCGGCGGGTGTGAAGTCGGCGAACGCGGGCACGACGTACGCCACGATCCGCTTGTCGCCGGGCTCCGCCTCGCGGGCCACCACCGCGACGTGCACCACCCCGGGATGCCCGGCCAGCACCGACTCCAGCTCGGCCAGCTCCACCCGGTAGCCGCGGATCTTCACCTGGTCGTTGGCCCGCCCGACGAAGTCGACCAGCCCGTCCGGGGTCAGCCGCACCAGGTCACCGGTGCGGTACATCCGCTGCCCGTCGGCGGTGAACGGGTCGGCCACGAACGCCTCGGCGGTCAGGTCCGGGCGCTGGAAGTAGCCGCGGGCCAGGCACGGGCCGGCCACGTACAGCTCGCCCAGCTCGCCGGGCGGCACCGGGGTCAGCCGCTCGTCCAGCACGTAGGCCCGGACATTGTCCATCGGCCGGCCGACCGGCACCGTGGGCCCCGGCCGGTAGGGCGCGGTCATCGGCGAGCTCACGATGAACGCGGTGGCCTCGGTCTGCCCGTACATGGCCCGCACCACGGTCTGCGGGCAGGCCGCCAGCACCCGGCCGACCGCCTGCGGGGAGATCACGTCGCCGCCGGTCAGCACCTCGCGGACGCCGGCCAGGCCGGCCGGCGCCTCCTCGGCCAGTACCCGGAACAGCCCCGCGGTCAGGTGCAGGCCGGTGATCTGCCCGGCGTCGATCAGCCGGACCAGGGTGGCCACGTCGAGGTCGGCGGGCGGGGCCAGCACCAGGTGGCCACCGCGCAGCAGCGGCACCCACAGCTCGTAGCTGGACACCCCGAACGCGTACGGGGCCACCCCCAGCACCCGCGCGTGCCGGCCGCCGTCCCAGGTGCTGTCCGCGGCCAGGTTGAGCACCCCGCGGTGCGTGACCGCGACCCCCTTGGGCTGCCCGGTCGAGCCCGAGGTGAACATCACGTACGCCAGCCGGTCCGGGTGCCCGGCCACCCCGGGGTCGGCTGCCGCCCCGGCGTCCGGCCCGGCCGGCTCCTCGTCCACGACCAGCACCGGGCCGGCGTCGGGCAGCCCACGGCCCTGGGTGGCCAGGTCGGTGAGCAGCGCCGGCCGGCCCGCCTGGTCCATGATCCACTGGATCCGGTCGGGCGGGTACGCGGTGTGCAGCGGCAGGTAGTACCCGCCGGTCTTGGTGACCGCCAGGATGGCCACGACCAGATCCACCGAGCGCTGCATCAGCACCGCGACCGGGCTTTCCGCCCGGACCCCGAGGTCGAGCAGCCGGTGCGCGAGCCGGTTCGCCCGCTCGTCCAGCTCCCGGTAGGTCAGCCGCACCTCGCCCGCGGACACCGCGACGGCGTCCGGGGTGCGGGCAGTCTGTAGGGCGAACGCTTCCTGGATGGAGTTGGCTGCCATCAGCGCTCCGAACGGTCAGGCCGGGAATGCCAGCGGGTGACGACCATGTACGCCAGGGTCGTCGCTGCCCGCGCGGGCCTGCATCTCCCGGATTGCCCTGTCCGCAGCGGTATCCGGTGGAAACGATCGCCGCACGCCGGAAGATGCGCGGCGGTTCGGCCGGGCCGCACGATGCCGGCACGGCAGCTC
>JBKOWA010000316.1:0-6802 GCA_046724155.1 Actinomycetota bacterium | reverse complement strand
GGTGACCTCCGCCGCGGTGGCGGCCCGCTGGGATGCCCTGGTCGGGCCGGAGATCGCCGCCCGCTGCCAGCCGGAGAGCCTGCGCGACGGCGAGCTGGTGCTGGCCGCCCAGTCCACCGCCTGGGCCACCCAGCTCCGGCTGCTGGTGCCGACGCTGATGACCCGGATCACCGCCGAGCTCGGCGCCGGCGTGGTGACCCGGATCAGGGTGCACGGTCCGACCGCACCCAGCTGGCGCAAGGGGCCGCTGCGGGTCAACGGCCGTGGCCCCCGGGACACCTATGGCTGACGGCCGGCCTGATCCGGCCGAGGAGCCCGCGATCTTCCTGCTCCGTGTGGGGGTGCCTTCCACCTCGAAGTTCGCGCGGCACGGGTGCCGTCAGGGGGACGCAACGCGGGGTTCTGTACCGGTGTGCCGGTAGACTGGACACTGTTCCCCGCGCCTACGGTGCCTCATTTCGCCGTGCGCACCAGTTCTAGGGCCGGCCGGGCGGGCCGGAGAGAGCGGACATACGTGGCGCCGAAGGCACAGCCGAACTCCTACGACGCGAAATCGATCACTGTCCTCGAGGGCCTTGAGGCGGTCCGCAAGCGTCCCGGCATGTACATCGGCTCGACCGGTGAGCGCGGCCTGCACCACCTGGTCCAGGAGGTCGTGGACAACGCGGTGGACGAGGCGTTGGCCGGCTACTGCGACACCATCGTGGTCTCCCTGCTGGCCGACGGCGGCGTCCGGGTGCAGGACAACGGCCGGGGCATCCCGGTGGACCGGCACCCGGTGGAGAAGCGGCCCGCGGTCGAGGTGGTGCTCACCACGCTGCACGCCGGCGGCAAGTTCGACAGCAAGTCGTACGCGGTCTCCGGTGGCCTGCACGGCGTCGGCGTCTCGGTGGTGAACGCGCTGTCCACCCGGCTGGAGGTCGAGATCTGCCGGGACGGCCACGTCTGGCGGCAGACGTACCTCAACAGCCGGCCGTCCCCGCTGGTCAAGGGCCAGCCCACCCGCAAGACCGGTACCACGATCACGTTCTGGGCGGACGAGGCGATCTTCGAGACCACCCAGTACTCCTACGAGGTGATCACCCGGCGGCTGCAGGAGATGGCGTTCCTCAACCGCGGGCTGTCGATCACCGTCCGGGACGAGCGCGCGGAGACCCCGATCGAGGTCACCTACCAGTACAAGGGCGGCATCGAGGACTTCGTCCGGCACCTGAACGCCACCAAGACCGAGATCCACAAGTCGGTGATCGCCTTCTCCGGCGAGGGCGAGGGCATCGCGGTCGAGGTCGCGATGCAGTGGAACCAGTCCTACGGCGAGTCGATCTACTCCTTCGCCAACACGATCAACACCCACGAGGGCGGCACCCACGACGAGGGCTTCCGCACCTCGCTGACCTCGATCGTGAACCGGTGGGCCCGGGAGAAGAAGCTCATCAAGGAGAAGGAGGAGAACCTGGCCGGCGACGACATCCGGGAGGGCCTGGCCGCGATCATCTCGGTGAAGCTGGCCAACCCGCAGTTCGAGGGCCAGACCAAGACCAAGCTGGGCAACACCGAGGCGAAGACGTTCGTGCAGAAGGTCTGCAACGAGTGGCTGGCCGACTGGTTCGAGCGCAACCCCGCCGAGGGCAAGGTCATCATCCTGAAGGCCACCTCGGCCGCCCGGGCCCGCAAGGCCGCCCAGGAGGCGCGCCGGCTGGCCCGCCGCAAGGGCGCGCTGGACTCGATGGGCCTGCCCGGCAAGCTGGCCGACTGCCGGTCCACCGACCCGCGCCAGTCCGAGGTGTTCGTGGTCGAGGGCGACTCGGCCGGCGGCTCGGCCAAGTCCGGCCGCGACTCGATGTTCCAGGCGATCCTGCCGATCCGCGGGAAGATCATCAACGTCGAGAAGGCGCGGATCGACCGGGTGCTGAAGAACACCGAGGTGCAGTCGATCATCACCGCGCTGGGCACCGGGATCCACGACGAGTTCGACCTGGCCAAGCTGCGGTACCACAAGATCGTGCTGATGGCCGACGCCGACGTCGACGGCCAGCACATCCGCACGCTGCTGCTCACCCTGCTGTTCCGGTTCATGCGCCCGCTGATCGAGGCCGGGCACGTGTTCCTCGCCCAGCCGCCGCTGTACAAGCTGAAGTGGCAGCGGGACGCCGCCGAGTACGCCTACTCCGACCGGGAGCGGGACGCGCTGGCGCAGGCCGGCACCGCGGCCGGCAGGAAGCTGCCCAAGGAGGACGGCATCCAGCGCTACAAGGGCCTCGGCGAGATGAACGCCAAGGAGCTGTGGGAGACCACGATGGATCCCGCCACCCGTATCCTGCTGCGGGTCACCCTGGACGACGCGGCCACCGCCGACGAGCTGTTCAGCGTGCTGATGGGCGAGGACGTGGAGTCGCGTCGCAGCTTCATCACCCGCAACGCCAAGGACGTCCGGTTCCTCGACATCTGACCTGCCCGCTGTGCGCGGGGAGGCTGACTGACCCTGCTTCGCCGCCGGTCTCCCCGGAATGCCAGCCGGGGGACACCCCCGCTCCCCCGAGGGGGAGGCTGACTGACCCTGCTTCGCCGCCGGCTCTCCCCGGAATGCCAGCCGGGGACACCCCCGCTCCCCCGAGCAGTCCCGATAGGACAGTGAGTTGACCGACACCACCATCGAGAACGGCGGCCACGACCGCATCGAGCCGGTCGATATCCAGCTCGAGATGCAGCGCAGCTACATCGACTACGCGATGAGCGTGATCGTCGGCCGCGCGCTGCCGGACGTGCGGGACGGCCTGAAGCCGGTGCACCGCCGGGTGCTGTACTCGATGTACGACAGCGGTTTCCGGCCGGACCGCGGCTACGTCAAGTGCGCCCGGGTGGTCGGCGACGTGATGGCCAACTACCACCCGCACGGCGACACCGCGATCTACGACACCCTGGTCCGGCTGGCCCAGCCCTGGTCGCTGCGCTACCCGCTGATCGACGGCCAGGGCAACTTCGGCTCCCCGGGCAACGATCCTGCTGCCGCGATGAGGTACTGCGTCACCGGCGACACCCGCGTCCGGCTGGACGTCGGTACCGCCCGCATCGGCGACCTGGTGCCGGGCGCACCGGCCGACTCCGACCACGACGTCGAGCTGAAGGTCCGCGACCGCAACGGCGACGTGGTGCGGGCCACCCGGCTGTTCCACTCCGGCGTCCACCCGACGCTCCGGCTGACCACCCGCGAGGGCTACCAGCTCACCGGCACCGAGAACCACCCGGTGCTGTGCCTGGTCAACCTGCTCGGGGTGCCGACCCTGCTGTGGCAGCTGCTCGGCGAGTTCCGCCCGGGCGACCACGTCGTCCTGCAGCGTTCGGTCCCCGACGAGTTCGGGGTGCCCTCCCTCGACGAGGTCCAGGCCGCGATCGTGGCCGGCGCCTCGGCCGGCGAGCAGGTGCCGGAGTTCGTCTGGCGGGCGGTGCCGGCGGTCCGGCGGGCGTTCCTGCAGTCGCTGTTCGAGGGCGACGGCTCGTCCTCGCTGCTGCCCCGCAGCACCATTCAGGTCTCGTACTCCACCCGCAGCGAGCAGCTCGCCCGCGACGTGCAGCAGCTGCTGCTGGAGTTCGGCGTCATCTCGCGGCTGTGCCGGTACGCCCACGGCGAGATCAAGGTCGTCATCACCAACCGGCGGGACGCCCTGCAGTTCGCCCGGCAGGTCGGCTTCCTGGGCCGCAAGCAGGCCAAGCTGGAGGCGGCGCTGGGCGGGATCCCGACGCGCAGCCGGGCATTGAGCGGCGACCACGTGCCGTACGTAGCCGACTTCCTGCGGGCGCACGGCGCCGACCGCTGGACCGAGCGGGACTGGCTGCGCCGGCACAACGTCGACCGGATCGACCGGTGGGAACGCGACCGGGCCGAGATCATGGCCCGGGTCACCAACCGGGAGGCGCTCGAGGTCGTCGAGCCGCTGGTCGACGGCCGCTTCTACTACGCCGAGGTGGCCGCGGTCGAGGCGGCCGGCGACCAGCCGGTCTACTCGATCCGGGTGGACACCGCGGACCACGCATTCGTCAGCAACGGCTTCGTCAGCCACAACACCGAGTGCCGGCTGTCGCCGCTGGCGATGGAGATGCTGCGGGAGATCGACCAGGACACGGTCGACTTCTCGCCGAACTACGACGGCAAGGCCCGCGAGCCGGACATCCTGCCGAGCCGGATCCCCAACCTGCTGGTGAACGGCGGCTCCGGCATCGCGGTCGGGATGGCCACCAACATCCCGTCGCACAACCTGCGGGAGGTGGCCGAGGGCGTCTACTGGGCGCTGGAGCACCCGGATGCCACCGACGAGGAGCTGCTCGCGGCGCTGCTGGAGCGGGTCAAGGGGCCGGACTTCCCGACCGGGGCGCTGATCGTCGGCCGGGACGGGCTGGAGGAGGCCTACCGGACCGGCCGTGGCGCGGTGCGGATGCGGGCGGTGGTGACCGTCGAGGAGGACGCCAAGGGCCGGGCCATCCTGGTGGTCACCGAGCTGCCGTACATGGTCAACCCGGACAACCTCGCCGAGACGATCGCGTCGCTGGTCAAGGACGGCCGGGTGACCGGCATCAGCGAGCTGGCGGACGAGTCCTCCGACCGGGTCGGCCAGCGGCTGGTGATCACGCTCAAGCGCGACGCGGTCGCCAAGGTGGTGCTGAACAACCTCTACAAGCACACCCAGCTGCAGACCACGTTCGGCGTGAACTGCCTGGCCCTGGTCGACGGCGTGCCGCGCACGCTGCGGCTGGACCAGATGGTGCGGCTTTACGTCACGCACCAGGTCGAGGTGATCGTCCGGCGGACCCGGTTCCGGCTGCGCCGGGCCGAGGAGCGGGCGCACATCCTGCGGGCGTACCTCAAGGCGCTGGACCAGCTGGACGCGGTGATCTCGCTGATCCGCAACAGCGAGTCCGCGGACGCCGCCCGCGGCGGCCTGATGCGGCTGCTGGACATCGACGAGGTCCAGGCCACCGCGATCCTCGACATGCAGCTGCGCCGGCTGGCCGCCCTGGAGCGGCAGAAGATCATCGACGAGTACGCCGAGCTGGAGGCCCTGATCGCGGACCTGACCGCGATCCTGGCCAGCGAGGCCCGGCAGCGGCAGATCATCCACGACGAGCTGGCCGAGATCGTGGAGAAGTACGGCGACGACCGGCGCACCCGGATCGTGCCGTACGACGGCGACGTGTCCGTGGAGGACCTGATCGCCGAGGAGAACGTGGTGGTGACCATCACCGCCACCGGCTACGCCAAGCGCACCAAGACCGACCTCTACCGGTCGCAGCGGCGTGGCGGCAAGGGCGTGCAGGGCGCCGCGCTGAAGCAGGACGACATCGTCGCCCACTTCTTCGTCTCCTCCACCCACGACTGGATCCTGTTCTTCACCAACAAGGGCCGGGTGTACCGGCTCAAGGCGTACGAGCTGCCGGAGGCCAACCGGGCGGCCCGCGGCCAGCACGTGGCCAACCTGCTGCCGTTCCAGCCTGGCGAGCGGATCGCCGAGGTGATCACGCTGCGCGACTACACCATCGCGCCGTACCTGGTGCTGGCCACCAAGGCCGGGCTGGTGAAGAAGACCAGCCTGACCGACTTCGACTCCAACCGGGCCGGCGGCATCGTGGCGATCAACCTGCGCAACGACGACGAGCTGATCAACGCGGCGCTGATCGCGCCGGACCAGGACCTGCTGCTGGTCAGCCGGGAGGCGCAGGCCATCCGGTTCCGCGCCGACGACGACGCGCTGCGCCCGATGGGTCGGGCCACCTCGGGCGTGATCGGGATGCGGTTCGCCGGCGACGACGAGCTGCTGTCGATGATGGTTGTCACACAGGACACCGAAGTCCTGGTGGCGACCGCGGGCGGTTACGCCAAACGGACGAAGATCGACGAGTATCCGGTCCAAGGTCGGGGTGGTAAGGGTGTTCTCACCGCGAAGATCGTGAGCCGGCGGGGTGGGCTGGTGGGCGCTCTGGCCGTACGCTCTGACGACGAGCTGTACGCAATCACGTCAAACGGAGGCGTGATCCGCACCAGCGCACGTGAGGTGCGGCGGGCACAACGGCAGACGATGGGAGTGCGCCTGATGAACCTTCCGGAGGGTGTCAGCCTCGTCGCTATCGCCCGGAATGCGGACGAACCGGACGAGGACTGAGAATGACCGAGTCGCGGTACCCCGGCCTGGACCAGGCCAACGGCGACCATCGCGACAGCTTTGCCAGCAGGTTCGCCAACCTGACGCACGGCTACGACTCCGGGGGCCAGTACGGCCCCGGGGCCCAGTACGACTCCGGCGGCCAGCCCGCCGCAGGGGCGGGTCCGACCGGCGCTCCGCCGAACAGCTCGTCAGCCGGGGGGCCGGGAGGAGGCGCGATCGGCTATGACCCGGCGGCCACGCAGTACTCCTTCAGCTCGCCGGACAGCCCGCCGGGCCCGGCCACCCTCGGCGCGGACAGCGGGGCGACTCGATCGGTCTCCCCAGGCGACCTCGACGGCTACGACCTGTCGAAGATCGGCGGCACCTCGACGTACGGCGGCTCCGCCGCCAGCAGCCCGACCAGCAGTCCGCCGAGCTACGGCTCGAGGCACTCCGACACATCGGGTCACTCCGGCACCTCGGGTCACTCCGGCACCTCGGGGTACACCGGCTCAATGACCGGGTACGACCCGGCGAACTACCCGCCGCCGTCCTCGTACGGGCAAAGCTACTCCGACGGCTCGACCTACCGGGTCGGCCGGGACGGCGCCGTGAAGAAGCTCGGTGTGGACACCCAGACCGGTCTGCCGCCGGCCAGTGGCCTCGGC
>JBKOWA010000359.1:0-9649 GCA_046724155.1 Actinomycetota bacterium | reverse complement strand
GTACCACACCCACCACTCCCGCACGAAGCGTCGAACCAGGTCCAGCGGGCTCAGGCCGGAGGTTGCCTGCGGACCTGCGGATTTGGAGGCCCCTGAGCTACGGATCTGGAGGCCGGTGAGCTACGGATCTGCCGTGCCTTGAGTGACGGAATTGGAGCCGCTGATGCCGTCTGGGTCACGCGCCGGCCCGCTCCACGCGCTGCCCGGCGCTCCGGCCCCAACCAGCGGCGAGATCCTCGCGCAGGCCGGTGAGGGCCGTGCGGACCACGCGCGTTGACGTCGGCCGGCGCCATCGACACCTGGCGAGTGCCCACCGCGGCGGTCACCTCGCGCACCAGGCGGTCGGTGTCGCCGGTGTGGCTGCCGCCACGGGCGATCCAGGCGCCGACCGCCCTGGCGACCCAATACAAACTATTTGTAGTACAAACAGTTTGTAGTACGTTGAGTTCGTGCAGGTTGTCGGCAGGGAGGTGGAGCGGCGCGAGCTGGATCAGGCGTGGTCTCGGGCGACGGCCAGGCACCCCCAGCTTGTCGTGGTGTGGGGGCGGCGGCGGGTCGGCAAGACGTTCCTGCTGACCCACTTCGCCGAGGGCAAGCGGGCGGTCTACTTCACCGCCACCCGGCAGGACAGTGAGGAGCGCCAGCTCCGCCGCTTCGCAGAGCGGTTGCGGGAGCAGCTCGGAGAGGACGTTCGCGACTTCGTCCCGGATGGGTTCCGCGACTGGGAGACCGCGCTGCGGCTGGCTGTCCGGTTGGCCGAGACAAGCCCGTTGCTGCTGGTCATCGACGAGGCGCCACGGCTGGGTGAGGCACGGTCGGGCTTCGCCGACGTCGTGTCGGCCGTGTGGGAGAACCGGGTTCGGGACCAGCGTTTCATGCTTGTCCTGTCGGGCTCGGCCGTGGCGGTGATGGAGGAGATGCTCGGCCCGCACGGCGGTCTGCACCGGCGGGCCACCGTGGAACGTCGGATGGACCCGTTTCCGCTGATCGACGCCCGCGCGTTCCAGCCCGACCTGTCCGCGGCCGACATGGTCGAGGCATACGCCGCGTGCGGTGGCTACCCGCTGCACCTGCAGCGATGGTCCGCCGGGCAGGACACCCAGACCAACCTCCGGGAGCTGGCCTTCACCCCCGGCGCGCTGCTGCTGCGGGACGCCACCGACATCCTCTCCGAGGATCTGGACTGGCGCGGCGGCTACGAGCGGGTCCTCGCCGCGATGGCCGGCGGCGCCCGCCGGCGGTCCCGCATCGCCAGCCGGGCGCAGCAGCGCATCGACTACACCCTCGACCGCCTCAACCGCGCGGGATACATCCGGGCGGTGCGCTCGATCGGCGCGGGAGGCTCGCCCGATCCGCTGTACGAGATCGGCGACGACTACCTCGCTTACTGGTTCACGGTGCTACGCGACGACGCGGACCTGATCGAAGGGGGCCAGGGGCCGGCCGTGCAGCAGCGAACCGCCGGCCGTTGGCAGACCCACCTGGCCAGGGTGTTCGAGGCCGAGGCACGGGCCCACGCCCAACGCCTCGTCCAGGCCGGTGAGCTCCCCGCGGACACCATCGTCGGACGCTGGTGGCGGGATGAGACGGCCGAGATCGACGTGCTCGGCATGAGCCAGGCCGGCCCCGTGCTGCTGGGAGAAGCCCGCTGGCGGGCCGGCCAGATCACCGTCCGGGACCTGACCGAACTACGACGCAAGGCTGCCCTGCTGCCCACCGCGTCCCCCGCCACCCGGTACGCATTCTGGGCTCGCGGCGGATCGACCGCCGCTGTGCAGAAGTATCCGGACGTACAGATATACGCACCTGCCGACATGCTTGACTGACGGACTGTTAAGGGGCACTGAAGGTGGGACGGGAGTTAGTTGTCCATCTTCGCGCCGTCGTGCGTGATCGGGCCAACCGCTGGGATGCACGGGCCCACGGCTCAACCTGGCGGACGTCGGGTACCCCAAGGGGCAGCTCGGCCAGCGCCTGGGAACTCGCTGGAACCTCCCCCACGTCAGGTAGTTGGATGGGTAGCGGTTCCGACGATGGTGGGGTTCGGGTCATGACGGATGAGCCGGGCCGGATCGAGGTATCCGGCCTGACGAAGGTCTTCGGGGGCACGGTCAAAGCCGTCGACGATCTCAGTTTCACGGTGGAGCCCGGGTCGGTGACCGGGTTCCTCGGGCCGAACGGGGCGGGCAAGACCACCACGCTGCGCTGCCTGCTCGGCCTGGTCGCGCCGACGGCCGGGCGGGCCACCATCGGGGGCCGCCGGTACGTCCACCTGGACGCGCCGACCAGCGAGGTGGGCGCGCTGCTGGAGGCGAGCAGCTTCCACCCGGCCCGGTCCGGCCGCAACCACCTGCGGGTCTACGCCGCGGCCGGCCGGGTCCCGGACCGCCGGGTGGACGAGGTGCTCGACCTGGTCGGGCTCGCCGACGCCGCCGGGCGCAAGGTGAAGGGGTACTCGATGGGCATGCGGCAGCGCCTCGGCCTGGCCGCCGCGCTGCTCGGCGACCCGAAGGTGCTGGTCCTGGACGAGCCGGCCAACGGGCTGGACCCGGAGGGCATCGCCTGGCTGCGGGCGTTCCTGCGGCACATGGCGACCGACGAGGGCCGCACCATCCTGGTCTCCAGCCACGTGCTCAGCGAGGTCGAGCAGACCGTGGACCGGGTGGTGATCATCAACCGCGGCACGCTGGTCCGGCAGGGCACCCTGGCCGAGCTGGCCGACGGGCAGGACCACGCGGTGCTGGTCCGCAGCCCGCAGCTGGACCAGCTGGCCGGCAAACTCGAGGGCAAGGCAGCCGGGCTGCAGCGGGTCGGCGGCGCGCTGCGGGTGCGCGGGCTGGACGCCGCGGAGGTCGGCCACCTGGCGTTCGTGGCCGGGGTCGAGCTGCACGAGCTGACCACCGAGCGCAGCGACCTGGAGGACGTCTTCCTCGCGCTCACCGCTACCGGGCCGGCCGGCGCCCAGATGGGTCGGGTGCCGGCATGAGCCACCTCACGACAACGGCTCCCCCGGCCCCGCCGGAGCCACGCCGGCACGGCGGCCCGGGCCTGGGCGCGCTGCTGCGGTCGGAGCTCCGGAAGCTGTTCACCACCAGGCTGTGGCTGTGGCTGCTGCTGGGCGCGCTGGCGTTCGCCGCTCTGATCAGCATCATCACCCTGGCCACCGACGGCGTGCAGGGCAACCCGAACCCGCGGCTGTCCACCGATGCCGGGCTGCGCAACCTGTTCGCCGGGATCGCCGCCGGCGCGGTCTTCGCCATCGTGCTCGGAGCGGTCGGGATGACCGGGGAGTTCCGCCACCAGACCGCCACCCCGACCTTCCTGGCCAGCCCGCACCGCGGCCGGGTGGTGGTCGCCAAGCTGATCACGTACGCCCTCGCCGGGCTCGGCTACGGGCTGGCCTGCACCGCGCTGGTACTCGCGGTGGCGCTGCCCTGGCTGGCCGCCAAGAACATCGACGTCTCGGTGACCGGCGACGGCATCCCGGCGGTGATCGCCGCCGCGATCGCGGTCAGCGCGGTGTACGCGCTGCTCGGGGTGGGCGTCGGGGCGCTGGTGCGGAACCAGATCGCCGCCGTGGTCGGCACCCTGATCTACCTTTTCGTGCTGGAGGGCCTGATCTCGAACATCCCGAAGGTGCGGGACTACTACAAATGGTTCCCGGGCGGTGCCGCGCAGGCGCTCACGCAGGGGCAGTCCTCCCAGTACACCCTGCTGGAGCCCTGGCAGGGCGGGCTACTGCTGGCCGCCTACGGGCTGGCGTTCGCGCTGGCCGGGACCTACCTGGCGGTGCGCCGGGACGTCACCTGATCGCAGGCACGCAGTCCAGGCCATCCGTCAGACTTCGGCCCGGACGACAGGTCCCGGGTTGGGAGGAGCGGTGACCCCGGAGGTCGCGACGCAGCTGATCACCGTCGCGGGGACCCTCGGCGGCGTGGTCCTGACCCTGGCCAGCAGCGCCTTCCTCGAGCGGCGCCGGGCACGGGACAACCGCGAGTCGGAGTCGCGGCGGCTGGCCGCGGAGCACAGCACCTGGCTGCGGGACCAGCGGGTGCAGGCGTACGCCGGGCTGTCCCTGGCCGGCGAGGAGGTCCTGCAGTTCGTCCGGAACGACCTGCCGGCGCTGGCGGTGCCCGGCGGCCACCAGGGGTCCGCCGCCGCCGAAGCCCGCTGGCGCGAGCTGCGCACCGACCTTCGCAAGGCGTACAACCAGGTGGAACTGTTCGGTACCGAAGAGACCCGAACCGGCGCACTGCAGATATGGCGGACCGCCCGCAACGGATGCAACGACTTCCTGCGCCAGCTGAGGGTTGGTGCGCCTTCGGGCGACGCCGGGTCCGACCTGCTCCAGCAGATCACGGCCGTCGCCGCCGAGCTCGGGACCGTCGGTGACCGCTTCCTGCGGGCGTGCCGTAAGGACCTGCAAGTACCCGAGGAAGTCGACCGCTGAGTTCGCCGACGCTCACCAGCGTAAGGAGAGGCGCCCTTTAGGGCAGTCGGAAGGCCGGAATTGCGCGCCAAAAGGTAGATTGACTTGTGGGTGAATCCGGAGGTCCAAGACACTCACTCTTGTGCTGAGCAGTCGTGTGCGTTCCAGGGTGGTACCGGTCGCCGTTGTCGTCGTCATGGCAGGCCTGCTCGCGCTGGTCACCGACGCCGCCCGCCCGGCCGCGGCCGCCGCGCTGGCCGGTCAGACGGCGCGGGTGTCCGTCAGCAACGACCCGGCTCATCCGGACGCGGCCGGCAGCAGCGGCGACGCGGCGGTCACGGGCGACGGGCAGCAGGTCGCGTTCACCTCGCTGGCGGCGATCGACCCGCTGGACGCCACGAACGACGCGCGGAGCGGCGACTACGACATCTACCTCCGCGACCGCGTGGCCGGCCGGACCCTGCTGCTGACCCGCGGCACGGTCCCGCCGGCGCCGGTCGTGGCCAACCCGGGCGCCCAGCGGACCCTGCTGAGGCAGCCGGTCACGCTGGCGATGAGCGCGACCAGCCAGGCCCAGCCCGTGACCTGGGATGCGGGCGGCCTGCCGAGCGGCCTGTCGATCGACCACGCCACCGGCACGATCTCCGGCACGCCGACCACTGCGGCGACGTACCACGTCGTCGTCACCGCGACGGCCACCCCGACCCACCGCAGCGGCGAAGCCTTCTTCGACTGGGTCGTCGAGGACCCGCCCGCACCGACGGTGGCCAACCCGGGTGACCAGATCACCATCGTGGGCACGGCGGTGACGCTGGCCAGCTCGGCGTCCGGCGGCCTCACGCCGTACCGGTGGTCGGCGACGAACCTTCCGGCTGGCCTGTCGATCGACGCCGGCACCGGGACGATCTCGGGCACGCCGACCACGGTGGTCACCGCCAACGTCGTGCTCACCGCCACCGGCGCCAACGGCAAGGCGGGGACCGCGGCGTTCGTCTGGAACGTCAACTCCAGGCCGATCCCCATACTGACGCTCACCACCGACATGACCGACCGGATAGATCCTCCCAACATCCCGGTCGGGAACTACCACTTCACGGTGAGCGGCGGCACCGCGCCGTACCAGTGGGCGATAATCAGCTCGACCGGGTTGCCGCCCGGGATCACGGTGACCTACCCCTACGGTCCGAACGGCAACCAGATGGTGTGGGGCGGAACGCCGACCACGAACGGGCAGTACATCGTCACCGCGAGCGTCACCAGCAGCGACGGCGGGCGCACCGACCGCCCGTTCACGTGGACAATCAGGAATTTCGGCCCGGGGCTCGTCTCCCCTGCGACGGCCACCGCGCTTGCGGCGGCCCCCACGGTCGCCGCGGTCGCCGATGCGCAGGAGTGGCCCGCGGACGGCGCGAGTACCGCCCCGTCGATGTCGGCGAACGGCCGGTACGTGGCGTTCCAGACCAACGCCACCAACCTGACCCTCGAGGATGCCGACACCGCCACCGACGTGGTCGTGCTGGACCGGGACCCGGACGGGGACGGCGTCTTCGACGAGCCGAAGCCGGGAGGCACCGTCCCCGACTACGTCTACCTGTACGCCGGGCAGCGCCGGCCGGGGGTCGAGGGCGGGCGCGCCAACCAGACCCGGCTGCCGAGCGTCTCGGCGGACGGCACCGCGGTGGCCTGGCAGGACGTCGACTACTCCGGGTCCGGCCGGGTGCGGGTCACCAGGCTCCGCGACGACCGGGGCCTGTTCGGCCGGCCCAGCACCGACCCGTTCGAGGACGCCACGGCCCCGACCCTGACCGGGTTCCGGTTGGCCGACATGGGCGCTCCGGTGATCTCCGGCAACGGCCGGCACGTGCTCTTCAGCGCCCGGTACGAGTGCGTCACCGACGTCTGCCCCGGCGCCTCCGCTGTCCAGATGCTGGTCGACTACAACCGGACCACCGGTACGCCGACCCGGATCGACACCGACGAGGCCGGCACGCCGCTGCGGGACGGCTTCTTCGGCGAGTCGGCGCTCTCCGCGGACGGCCGGATCGTGGCGTTCACCCACTACCCTGCCGGCGCCGGCCTGCCCACCTCCGAGGTGTACGTCGAGGACCGCGGCGCGCCGGGTGCGGCCGGCACCTTCCCCAGCCGGCCGACGACCTGGATCGCCTCCCGGGATGCCGCCGGCAGGCGGGCGACCGGCGCCCAGCCCGCGCTGTCCGCCGACGGGCGCTACCTGGCGTACGTCACCGACGCCAACGGCGTCCACAACGGCTGGGACCGGAGCACGGGTACCGTTTCCTGCCTGTACGGGGCGGAGTCGTTGTCCCCCAGCTACTGTGACGTCGTGGCCCGGGACCTGGTCCGGGACCGGGCCCGGCGGGCGGCCGGAATCGGCGTCGGGCCGGCCGAACTGGTCTCACCCAGCGTCCGGTTCCCCTGCGTGATCGTGCCACCCGCGTCGCCCCCGCCACCCACGTCAACCCTGCCCACCGCAGGCGCTCCGGCGGGCCCACCGCCGAACAGCACGTGTGAGGGCGACGGGCACAGCCAGCGGCCCGCGGTCTCCGCCGACGGCCGGTTCGCCGCCTTCGACTCCCAGGCCGACGACCTCGTCGCGAACGACACCAACAAGACCGGCGACGTCTTCGTCCGGGAGTTCACCCCGGCGCTGAAGGGGACGCCGATCGACTTCGGCACCGTCGGTGTCGGCGACCACGCCTTCGAGACCAGTACGGTCACGGTGGAGGGGTTCGGCCCGGTGCCGATCAGCACGGTGACGATCGTGCCCACCACCGACTTCACCCTCGACCCGGGTGACACCTGCCGGGGCACCGTCCGGCACGAGGGCGACTCCTGCGTCATCTCGGTGAAGTTCGCCCCGACCGCGACCGGGAAACGCACCGCGACGATCACCATCTCCGGAGGCGGCCGCCCGGTCAGTCCACTGACACAGATCGCCCTCACCGGCGGCACCGGTCCGGCCCGGCACGACGCCGTCGCCCAGCCGGGCCCGCTCGGCTTCGGCGACCAGCTCCTGCTCACCCCGAGCGGCCCGGCCACCCTCACGGTGACCAACCAGGGCACCGAGGAGGCCGAGACGATCACCACCGCGGTCCTGGACGGCGAGTTCGCCGGTGACTACGCGATCACCCGCAACGCCTGCCAGGGCGCCGTACTCCAGCCCGGCGCCAGCTGCCGGATCACGCTGACCCACACTCCCCACGCCGTCGGGCAGCGCCAGGGGTTCGTCCGGATCACCCACGGCCCGCTGAACACGACGCTGCTGGCCGGCCTGACCGGGGGCGGCAGGAAGCCGACCCTGGCCGTCAACCCCGGCGTGGTCCGCCACCGGGGCGTGACGTACGTCCAGGCCACCGACTTTCCGGCCGGGCAGGCGTTCACCCTCAACATGGGTCAGGTGCTCGGTGTCGTGACCCGCGCGTACGACGGCGCCGCGGCCCAGGACGGCACGGCGCGGACCCCGCTGCTGGTCTTCAACGCCGCCCCCACCCCGTACCAGGTCTGGGCCGTCATCCCGGGCCTGTCCGACGCCCGAGGCATCCTGCCGGGCATGACCACGCAGGTCTCGGTACCGCTGCTGATCGTGCCCGGCACCCTCCAGCCCGGATTCACCTACCGCCGGTAGCTCGATGGGGCGCCGCCGCCGGGCAGCCGTTCCGCGGTCGGCGCGCCGGTCATCCCGCCGCCGAGCCAGCGCCAGATCTGCCAGCCGGACCCCGGCACGTACCGCCGGGTGTACAGGCTGCCGTCGCCGCCGCGGGCGAACAGATCGATCATGCCGTCGCTGGCCCGGCGCACCCCGGCCGGGCTGGCGGTCTGCTGCAGCGAGGAGGTGAACGTGAAGTAGGTGCTGGACAGGGAGGCGCACAAGCGCAGGCCGGCGCCGGTGGTGGTCACGCTGGTGGCATGGCCGGTCGAGTCATGGCCGTCCAGCCGGACGACGAGCAGCCGGCCGCCCCAGTCGCCGTGCCCGTCCCGGCTCAGCACGGTGATGCTGTCCAGCGAGCCGACCGCGGGGCAACAGCCCTGCACCTTCGTCGCGGTGAAGCTCGCCGTCCAGGTGGCGCGCGGGTTGTCCACCGCGTCGTACGGGTCGGGCTTGGCGACCAGGTACGGGTAGTTCGGGTCGGCCGCCGTCCAGCCGCCGTTGCTCGAGCTGAACTGCGAGAAGATCGGCTGCGCGTTGTAGGTGCGGATCTGGTTCGCGGTCGCGCTGACGGCCGCCGTCGAGGACGCCGGCTGCAGGTCGGTCACCGTGCCGTCCTGGTACAGGCGCCGGCCGCCGTAGACCTGGCACGCGGTCGTGTCGCAGGTGTCCCAGGCCGCCCCCGCCGGGGCGGCGGCCCGCTGGTTGGCCGCGTACGTCCGGGCGGCGACCGCCTGGACCTGCAGCGCGACCCCCGGCCACGACGCCGGCATCTCCCGCGGCACCACGCCGTTGAGGTAGCGCTCCATGGTCAGGGTGTTGACCGTGGCCAGCGACGTGCTGCCGGCGCTGGTGCGCACCCCGGCCTTGGTGCCCTCGTAGTCCCGGGAGGTGGTGGCGTTGTACACCAGCCGGAGCACCGCCGCCCCACCGAACTCCAGCGGACCGGTGGCCGAGGTTCCGAGGCCGCTCAGGCTGACCGGCTGCCAGGTCACCCCGCCGTCGGTCGAGGACTGAACGTGCATGGCCGAGGCGTCGGCGATGATCTGGTACCGGGCGCTGGTGGTGGTCAGGACCGCAGCTTCCCCCAACGCCCACCCGGCTCCCCCGCCCACCATATGCCCAGATGCCCAGCAAGCCGAGCAGCGCTCAGAAATGGGCGGGAACGCAGGGCGATCTGGTCGAGCGCGGCGCGGGCGAAACAGGTCGGGCTGCCTGCGTAGGAGCCTGGTGGCAGAGCGGGACCGCCGGTCCTTGGGGGCTCTTGGCGGTCCCGCCCGTGCCACCGTGGCTGTCGGTGTTACCCGACGGTGCCGTGTCCGGGACTCATGTGATCTTTATCGGTGGTGAGATCAGCTCATTGTCGCCGGGTAGCGCGTCGCGATGATCAATGATGGTGGCGACGGCCTTGAAGCTGACCTTCTTGATGTTCCCGTCCGCCTCGGTAATCGTGTAGGAGAACGCGAATCGGGTCGTGTTGCCACCCGGGGGCCGTACCGGTACCAACTGGGTCAGGACGCCCACTTGCTGGAAGCCGCTCGGGATGGCCTTGAGCA
>JBKOWA010000377.1:0-2196 GCA_046724155.1 Actinomycetota bacterium | reverse complement strand
GCTCGGCGCCGACGCCCCGGCCCAGCAGCGGGAGGCGGCCGGCCGCGCCGCCCGGGAGGACATCGACTGGCAGGACCGGCTCGACGGGCTCCGCGACCACGTCCTCGACGCGGTGCCGGTGCTGCTGGTCCCGGAAAATGTTCCGCGGAACATTCTCCGGGTTGTGTTCCTTACCGCGTTATGGTGCCGGCGGGACCGGGACCCAGGATGGCTCAGCGGCTCGCCGGCCGGCGCCGGTCACATAACGGTCAGAGTGATGACTGCCAGTCGAGCAATGCTTGGTCGGTCCGCCAGATCGGGCGTGGGCGGGTTGCCTCCGAGGCGCTGGCTGGTTCGGTGTTCCGCAGTGCCTCGATCTTCGCCTTTGTGGTGATCTCGGCGTAGCGGTTGGTGCCACGAACGCCTCGACGTGCACTGGCAGGTCACCGATCACCCGCGCCCCACGCTGCCACGCGAACTTCCCGAACGCGAACCCGATCGGCATCCGCCGCCAAATACTCTTCGCGCTGTAGCCCAGCCCCGGCCCACCATCCAAGCGACGTACATCTCGATCTCCGCCGCGATCCACGACCCCCGAAGCCGATCAATCGTCGACGGCTTGAGGAAGTAGTTCTCCAACATGGACAACCTCCGTTCTGCCGATGAACCAGAGGCGCAACCATCCCAGAACCCGCCAACGTTATGTGGCCACGCTGCCCCGCTTACCGCCCACCAGACACAGACAACAGCATCATGGGCCACATAACGCGGTAAGGAACACAAGCTGGACAACTTCGAGGACAACCTCACCACGCACGGCGACGACCAGGGGCCGGCGGACCGGCGGGGCTGGCGAACGGTCGGTGGTACCCGGGCAGACCCGGCTACCGAACTCCTGGCCGTCAGCCGCAGCGGTGTCGCGGCCGACGCGCCGCTGCGGCCGATCGGGCCGGACGAGCTCATGACCGCCTGGCAGCGCTGACCCAGGTCACTGCGGTGGCAGTTCCACGGCAACCTGCGCGACGGCATCGAGCAGGTCGGCGGCCGGGTGGCCACGGACCCCTTCCGCCTCGGCGATGACGACCATCGCTCCGGACCGGCGCGAGGAGTAGTGCTTTCCGACGAAATGCGTGTTCTCGAGTGCGAGCACCTGTCCGGGAATGGGGGAGATGTCTCCTGTTCCGTCCTTGTCCAGGGTCTGCTTCAGGCTGGCGGCGCTGCTCGCGTTGGGCATCTGCACCCAGGAGACCGAGATCGCGATGGTGTCCTTGTCGGTGCCGACGACTAGCAGCGCCCGTTTCAGCGAGCGGCACGGTGTGCGGGTGAAGAGCTGCCGGACCTGGCCCGAGGAGTACTGGGCGCACCGCTGTCCCGACTGCACGTCCCTTGCGACCGGCTGCAGTTGCAGTTGGTGCCACGCCTGGTCGTACAGGCCGGCCTGGGCGGCCGCCACGGCCTTGGCGGTCTGATCCTTCATGCCTCCATCACCACCACCGACCGTGCTCGCCACCACGAGCCCGAGCATCACCCCCGCGATCGTTGCGGCACGCACTACCCTACTGTCGGCGGTAGCTCGTTGTCTCCAGAAAGAGGCGCCGATGACCGCTCCGAGAGCCACTGCTGCCGGGACGAGAAGCGAGAGTGGCTCCTGGGCAGCGAGGCCAACTAGGCTGACTAGGCTGACTACGTAAAGTGCCTTCGTCGTTCGGTGGTGTCTCCTCCAGTGGGAGCGCGGCCGGACTGCTACTATCCGTTCGGGACCATTTCTGATGGCCACAGGGTGGTCGTGAGGCCGGCTGACGCTAGCTGCCGCTCGTTCGTCACGGAGCTCATTTATACAGCGCGTCATCCCCGCTGTGTCGCACTGGTAGGCGAGGTGGAGCGCGCTGCTAGCTCGGCTCAGACGCTGCTGGAAGTCCTCATCGTGTGCGGTCTTCCTTGGTGCCCAGCGGCGCATGCTGTCGATGAGCTTCATGCTGTTCACCCCTTCGCCACGTGATCGGTGGCTAGTACCTGGGTCACCTTATGGGTCGCACGCAGTCGTCGATGCGCCCGAGACAAATGAACCCGAACGGTGGGAACGGAACAGCCGAGGACTTCCGCGATATCGGCGGGCTTCCAGCCTGCCTCGACGCTCAAGTAGTAGACGATTCTTTGATTCACTGTCAGGGTCTCTTGTAGCACGTCCAGTACATCACGGAGCTCGATGGCCTCGGC
>JBKOWA010000116.1:0-5452 GCA_046724155.1 Actinomycetota bacterium | reverse complement strand
GTCTACGGCCAGTGCCCAGGCACGGTCGGTGCCGGGCAGCGGGCGGCCGGCGCTGGCCGCCGCAAGCTCGTCGGTCTGCGCGAGGTGCAGCACCACGTCGGCCACCGTCCAGCCGGGGCACCGGGTCGGCAGCTCCCAGCTGGCCTCGTCCAGGTTCGTCAACAGCGCGTCGAGCTCGGCGTGCTGGTCGGCCAGGCTGTCCATGATCTGCTGCATGCGGGCACCTCCGGGGCGGTCCGACCCGACCGCCGCAGTATCCGGCAGCACCGCACCCGGCGCGACCTGCGGGGGCCGGCGGTAGATCAGGGGGCGGGGGCGTACCCGGCGCGACCGGCGGTCGGTCAGCCGCGGGTGGTGGGCCGGCTTGGTGGCGGGCCACCTGCGGGGTGGCCGGCCAGCCGGGCCAGCATGGCGTTGTACGCCGCCAGCGCCGCGTCGTCGTCGTCCACGTCGGTGCTGGCCAGGATCGCCCGGCCGCCGGTGCCCGCGTGGGTGCCCGCCACCTGGCCCGCGTCGTCGGTGCGGTCGGTGCCGGTGCGGTCGGTGCCGGTGCGGTCGGTGCCGGTGCGGTCGGTATCGGTGTGGTCGGTGCCGGCGGTGTGGTCTGTGTTGGCCAGGGCGGTCCGGCGGGCGGACTCAAGCCAGCGGCCTGCGCCCGCGGCCTGCGCCCGGGGGTCGGTCAGCCAGCGGGCGGCCAGCACGATCATCATCACCAGCATCAGCCCGTCGCCGCCGATCCACATCACCGCGCCGCCCCAGTGCAGGTCCTCGAGCGGGTTCGGCCCCCATCCGCGGTGCGGCTGCGCGTAGGCCGGCCACGGCACGGTGGTGGCCTGCAGCAGGATCACGCCGACGATGGTGTCGGCCATCATCGCCACGAAGCCGAGGAACAGCCGGATCGGGTACGGCCGGTCCCACCGCGACGGCTCGTCGGTGAGGAACGTGGAGCAGAACAGGTACCCGGCGACCAGGTAGGCCGCGTTCTCCACCGGGCCGAGGACCGGGTGCTCCATCATCGCCTGCATGAACCCGCTCAGGTGCACCCCGGCCACCACGACCACGTACAGGGCCGTGACCACCAGCGGGTGGGTGACCGCCGCGACCGGGGCCGACCGCAGGGCCGCACGCAGCCGCCGGTGGGCGCGGTCGCGGGTCGCCCGCAGGGCCAGCGTGACCGGGTACCCCAGCGCCAGCAGCCACGGCGCGATCATGATGAGCATCAGGTGCCGCACCATGTGCACCCAGAACAGCACCTCGCCGTACGTGCCCGGGCTGCCGCACACCGCGATCACGACCACCCCGACGCCGGCCAGGAAGGCCACGGTCCGCCGCCGCGGCCAGCGGGCCTGCGGGTGCCGGCTGTTCAGCACCTGCACCGCGGCGACGTACCCGAGCACCGCCAGCCCGGCCAGCGCGATCAGCAGCGGGTGAACGCTCCATGTGGTGAACGCCCGAGCCCAGGTCAGCGGGGTCGGCATGGGCATCGGCATCGCGGTGGGTGGCCCTTCCGGTGGCTGGCGGCCGGGTTCTGCGTGGCCGAGCCTACGCCGGCCTCACTCCGGGGCCGGACCCTTGGGTACCAGGCCGTCCCCGGCGCCGCCTCCGTCAGCATCGGCATCCTGGAGGGGGTCCATGACGAGGATCACCCCGGTGGGGCTCTCCCCGCGGCGGGCCAGCGCGGTGGCCACCACGCGCACCTCGATCCGCCGACCGCGCCGGTTGACGGCCTTCAGGCTGATCTCCCGAGGCTGGTCGCCGTCGTTGATCACCTGCCGGATCAGCGGGCGTAGCTGCAGGGTCGGCAGGCCGATGTCGAGGTTCAGGAAGTGCTCGCCCACGGCCTCGTCGTGGCGCAGGCCCCACAGGTCCTCGGCCCGGCGGTTCCACACCTGGACCTGCATGTCGCGGTTCACCACGGCCACGCCGGTGCGCAGGCTGATCAGGATCGCTTCCAGGAACGCGTTCGCCGCGTCCAGCTCGGCGGTGCGGTCGCGCAGCTCATCGTTGATCGACTGGAGCTCGTCGTTGGTGGACTGCAGCTCCTCGTTCATCGTCTCCAGTTCTTCGTTGGTGGACTGCAGCTCCTCGTTGGTGGTCTCCAGCTCCTCGACCGTCGACTGCAGCTCCTCGTTGGTGGTCTCCAGCTCCTCGTTGGTCGACTGCAGCTCCTCGATGGCGGTCTCCAGCTGCCGGTTGGCATGCTCGAGCTCCTCCCGCAGGCGGCGGGACCCGGTCACGTCGAGGAACACCAACCCGATTCCCAGTAAGCTCGCGTCGCTGTCGATCAACGGGGTGATCTGCAGGTCGAGGTACATCGTCTCGCCGTGAGCCCGCCGGTACTCCACGTCGGTGACCCGGGCGACCTGCCGCTCGACCTGCACCTGTTCGAGGTAACCACGCAACTCGACCGGGCGGTAGGACAGCTCCAGGTCGCGGAACGGCCGGCCGACGTCCTTCGCGGACACCCCGAACAGCATCTCGGCCTGGCGGTTGGTCAGCGCCACCAGGCCGTCGGCGGTCACCACGACCTGCGCCACCGGGTTGGCCGTGAACGCCTCGCTGCGCAGCGGGTCCAGACCGATCACGTCCGAGCGGTTGGCCGGCTGCGGAGGGTCGGCCAGGAATGCCCGGGCTCCGTCGTTGGGCGGCACCGCCTTCCGGAACAGCCGCCGCTTGAGGTCGATCGGGACGAACAGGCCGGTGTGGCTCAGCAGCATCTCCGCCTTGCCCAGGAACAGCACCCCGCCGTGGCCCAGGGCGAAATGGAAGCGCGACAGGATCCGCGACTGGGTCTCGGCGTTGAAGTACATGAGCGTGTTGCGGCAGACCAGCAGGTCGATGCGCGAGATGGGGGCGTCCTGCACCAGGTCGTTCCGGCCGAAGATCACCGACCGGCGCAGGTCCTTGCGGAAGGTGTACCGGCCGCCGGTCGGCTCGAAGTAGCGGTCGAGCAGGTCGCGGGGCACCCCGGCGACCTCCCGCTCGGCGTACTCGGCGTGCCGTGCCTGGGTCAGCGCCTCCTCATCGACGTCGGTCGCGTAGATCTTGACCCGGCGGCGGAACTCGTCCAGGCCGACCAGGTCCGTGGTCAGCATGGCCAGGCTGTACGCCTCCTTGCCGGACGCGCAGCCGACGCTCCATATCCGGATCGGCGTATCCGGGTCCTTCTGGGCCACGATCTCGGGGAGCACCTGGCTGCGTACGGTCTCCCAGGCGTCCGGATCCCGGAAGAATCCGGTCACGTTGATCAGGATGGTGTTGAACAGGGCGGTGAACTCTTCCGGGTGCACCTGCAGGTAGTCCAGGTACTCGGCGTGGTCGGACACCTTGAGCTGGGCCATGCGGTGGCCGACCCGCCGCATCAGGCTGGAACGCTTGTACCCGGTGAAGTCGAACCCCCGCGCCTCCTTCAGGTACAGCAGGAGCGCTTCGAACTCGGGGTCGTGTTGCGTCACGGCGCCTCCAAGCGACGCGCCAAGCTGATCGCAGGCGGCTGTAGCCCACCGTACTCCCCGGGGGCGGCGGCAAGCGGGAGTCCGGGCGGGCTCAGCCGGCCGGCTCGGCCTCATCGGTCAGGCCGCCGGAGGTTCCCCACCGTTCGACCAGATCATGGATCAGCCGGCCCGCGTGCCGGCCGGTCCGCGCCGTCGCGCGCGGCCTAGTCGTCGTGGCCGGCGCCCAGCCCGGCGAGGTCGGCGGCAGGGGTCTCGGCGTGGCTGGCCCCGGCGTGACTGGCTCCTGCCTCGGCGGGTCGCGCAGATGCCGCGCTCCAGCCGGGGTATGCGGGCCCCTCGGGCAGCGCCTGTACCAGGTCGGCGACCGCCGCGCCCAACTTGTCCGCCGGGCAGACCAGGTCACAGCCGACGTACTCGACCACACTGCGGGGCATCGACGGGTGCAGCGCCTCGCCCGGATCCTGCACGAGCACCCGCCCGCCGCGGGCGCGCACCACTCCTGCCCCCGCCGTACCGTCGTCGCGGGAGCCGGACAGGACCACCGCCACGGTGCGCTCACCGGCCAGCCGCGCGGCCGACCGGAAGAGCGGGTCGACGGCCGGGCGGTGGCCGTTTTCCGCAGGTCCCCGGGACAGCCGCACCCGCCCGTCCACGACGAGCAGGTGGTGGTCCGCCGGAGCGACGTAGATCCGGCCGGCCTGCAGCGGCTCGCCGTCGACGGCGTGGGCAGCGGCCAGCGGCCCGGCCCGGTTGAGGATCCGAGGCAGGGCGCTCGGCGCGGTGCGCGGGATGTGCAGCACAACGAGCACCGCTGCGTCCAGGTCGGGAGGCAGGCCCCGCGCGAGCGCCCGCAACGCCTCCACCCCGCCCGCCGAGGCTCCGACCACCACCAGCGCTCTTGGCGACATGGGCAGCCTCCCGCCTGCGGCCGATTCGCAGGCACCGTGTCCCTACCCACGGATGCGGCCACCCAACCGGGACCGGCCGCGTCCCGGTGCCGGCCGCTGCCGGCTGCCTGGGGCACACACTATGACGATGTCGGGATGCCGCGCGTGCCACCTACCGGAGTAGTGTCCTCGCTATCCGGCACGGCGGGGAGGTACGCGGACGGAGAGAATGCGGATATCGAATGCCGGTGGACCGGCACACCGACCGCGCTGGGTTTAGAAATTGTAAATCCCTCTATTTCTGGGCATGGGGGGATGCGATGGCCGCTGACAACGTGGGTCGCACCGCTGACAACGTGGGTCGCACAGTCCCGGTGCTCCTCGGCATGCGCACCTCCACCGACCGGACCGGCACAGTGACCCTGACCGTGGCCGGCGAGGTCGACCTGGCGACGGCCGGTGCGCTCCGTCAGGCAGTCGTCGACCTGCTGCGGACCGACGGCATCCGGCGGCTGGTGGTTGACTTCGCGCAGATCAGCTTCCTGGACGCCGCCGGGGTCGCCGCGCTGCTGGCCGGGCACCGGCTGGGCCAGGCTGCCGGGGTGGGCGTCGAGCTGGTCAACTGCCGGCCGGTTGCGTTGCGGGTGCTGGAGATCGTCGGCGTGGACAAGCTGCTGGTCACACCCTCCCCGGACCGCCGTCGCTAGGTCTGGGTCGGCCAGCGGCGCGGCATCAGCCGGCCAGCCGCAGCGTCGCCCACACCACCTTGCCGTCCGGGGTCGGCGTGCTGCCCCAGCCGGCGGCGATGGCCTCGACCAGCATCAGCCCCCAGCCACCCTGCTCGATCTCCGGGTCCGGGATGAGCCGCCGGGGCCGTTCGTGGCTGCTGTCGCGCACCGACACGTGCAGGAACCGGCCTCCCAGGACGACCTGGAGCTGAAGGTCCGCGCCGCCGGCGTACCGGACTCCGTTAGACACCAGCTCGGTCACCACGGCCTCCGCGTCGGCCACCAGGTACGGCACCCGCCAGGCCAGGCACGCGGCGGACACCGCATGCCGGGCGGCGGCGAGCGCCGCCGGCGTGGACGACAGCCGCTGGCTGTGCCGGCG
>JBKOWA010000452.1:0-2688 GCA_046724155.1 Actinomycetota bacterium | reverse complement strand
GGCCGGCACAGCGCGCACGGGGTGAACCCCGCGTCCCGCGCCTCTGCCAGGGGTAGCGGCACGGCCTCCCGGTCTGTCAGGTGCGGGCAGTCCGCCAAGTGGTACCGCGGCCGGCCGTCCACCACATGGACAACGACGGCGAGGTC
Organism: Actinomycetota bacterium; assembly: GCA_046724155.1. Lineage (GTDB taxonomy): Bacteria > Actinomycetota > Actinomycetes > Mycobacteriales > JACQDL01 > JBKOWA01. Next base: position 2,542 of record JBKOWA010000452.1, on the reverse strand, counting down.
GACCACCTCCAACGCGTCCGGCCCGGACACGTCCTCCCGGGGCGGCTCACCCGGCGGATCCCGGTAGCCCTCGGCCGGCCGTTCGGCCTCGCCCAGCGGCGGCTGGTCGGCCGGCGTGCCGGCGCCTGCCGGCGGGGCCTCGGCGGCCGGAGCCCCGAGTTCGTCAACAACTGGCTCAGCGGTGTCCGGCGGCGTGGTGGCCGGCTCGGCCACCGGCTCGGGCAGCAGTCCCGCTCGGCCGCTCGCGCTCTCCCCCGCGGTGGGCGCGTCCAGCGGCTCGGTCAGCTCAGGGTGCCCGGCGGTCAGTGCGCGGCGCTGCAGAGCGGCGACGGCCAAGCACGCCCCAGCGGCAACGCTGACCGCGATCGAGGCCCAGACCAGCACCTGGCTCGCGCCCGCCAGGCCCACGACAAGCAGCCCCAGCGACGCTAAGACCAGCACAAGGCTGAGCAGGATCACGAACGTCCTCCCCCCGAGGAGCGCCGGTTCGATCGGGTGCGGTCCACGAGCGCCGGCCGCGCGCCGGACGGCACTGCAGGCTTAGCGCGGGCCCTCCGCACCGGCCCGGCTGTATGCCGGTGAGTAGGCCGGGGCCGGGCCGCCGGCCTGCGCGGGCGGGCCACCCTGCGGGCCCTGGGCCGGCTCGGCCGAGGCGCGGCTGTCCAGGTCACGCAGCTGGGTCTCCAGGTAGGACTTCAAGCGGATCCGGTACTCCCGCTCGAAGGTGCGCAGCTGCTCGATCCGCTTCTCCAGTACGCCCTTCTGCTGCTCCAGGCCGGCGACCAGCTCGGTGTGCTTGCGCTCGGCGTCGTTGACCAGGGACTGCACCTTGGCGCGGGCGTCCCGCTCCATCGACTCCGACCGGGTGCGCGCGTCCGCCAGCAACGCATCGGCCTTGGCCCTGGACTCCGACACCAGCTGGTCGGACTTGGCGCGGGCCTCGGCTACCAGCCGATCGGCCTCGGTCTTGGCGTCGGCGACGTACTTCTCCGCGGTCTCCTGGGCCAGCGCCAGCATCTTGACCGCCTGGCCGTGGTCCGGTACGTCACCTCCCATCGACGGCATCGGTGCCATCGGCGGCGGTGGCATCGGGGCGACGCTGACCGGCGGGGGCGGCGCGCTGTGCATCGCCCCGGGCATCGCCCCGGGCGTGGACTGGCACTCGTCGACCTGGGCCTTCAGGTCGTTGTTCTCCTCGATCAGCCGGGCGAGCTCGGCCTCGACGAGGTCGAGGAACGCGTCCACCTCGTCCTCGTCGTACCCGCGCTTCCCGATGGGTGGCTTCTTGAACGCCACGTTGTGCACATCGGCGGGAGTCAGCGGCATCGGATCACCTCGACTGGACGGCGGACACGGCGGGAACCTCGGGTGCTCATCCTCTGAGCTGGCTGGTCACGTTCATCAGGATAACCACCCCCAACATCAGCACCATGAAGCCCAGGTCCAGGCTCACGCTGCCGAGCCGCAACGGAGGGATCACCCGCCGTAGCACCTTCAACGGTGGATCGGTGGCTGAGTACACCACCTCGAGGCCCGCCGCCACCAGTCCCGTGGGCCGCCACTGCCGTGCGAAGACCATCACCCAGTCCACCACGAACCGGGCGATCAAGAGGAGGAAAAACACGAAGAGCACGAAGAAGACTACGCTCCACAAACCGTTCGCCACGCCCGTCCTAGGTGTCAGGAGCTGGTCAGCTCGGGTGCCAGGAGCCGGTCAGCTCTGGTTGAAGAACCCGCCCTCGGCGATGCGGGCCTTGTCCTCCGCGGTGACCTCGACGTTCTGCGGTGAGAGCAGGAACACCTTGTTGGTCACCCGTTCGATACTGCCACGGAGACCGAAGGTAAGTCCCACCGCGAAGTCAACCAGGCGCTTGGCGTCGTTGCTGTCCATCTCGGTCAGGTTCATGATCACCGGGACGCCCTCCCGGAAGTGCTCCCCGATCGTCCGCGCCTCGTTGTACGTGCGGGGATGCAGTGTAGTGATCCGGTACGGCGGCGGAGTGTGATCGTAGCCGGTGTCGGGCCCGGCCGGCGCGTCCTCCCACGAGCGGACGACCCGGTCGCGGCGGGCGGGCACCGGCCCCGGCTCCGGCTCGTAGTCGTCGTACTCGTCGTAGTCTCCAGCCTCGTGTCGGCGCTCATCGTCCTCGACAAGGCCGAGGTAGATCCCCATCTTGCGCATTGCGCCGGCCATCGGGGCCCTCCCGCGGACTAGTCGATCACTTCCCCCGGCGGACACTACCCGACCGGGCGCGTTCTGCGGCCGAGCAACGCCGTACCGACCCGAACATGTGTGGCGCCGCACCGGATGGCGGCCTCCAGGTCGGCGCTCATCCCGGCCGAGAGCATGACCGCCCCCGGGTGGTCGGACCGCAGCCGCGCGGCCAGCTCGGCGAGCCGGGCGAACGCCGGCTCCGGGTCGGCACCCAGCGGCGCGACCGCCATCAGCCCGGCCAGCCGCAGCGATTCCTCGGCCGCGACCCTGTCTCTTATACACATCTGACGCTGCCGACGAACAACTACTGGTGTAGTGGTCGGGGGG
>JBKOWA010000028.1:0-4174 GCA_046724155.1 Actinomycetota bacterium | reverse complement strand
GCCCTAGCGGATCTCCGCCCGGCGGGCGCGCCCGGCCCGCTGGCCGGCCAGCCCCGGGCGGACCACCGGCGGGCGGTGTCGCCCGGTGGTGGTGTGCGCGAAGTCACGGGTGTACCGGGGCCGGCCGATGCCCTAGGTTCGGCGTTCGTGCGCGATCTGCAAGCGAACATTGCCCAGGTGGCGGACCGGCTCGGGCTGCACGCCACCGCCCCGGTGCTCACCCTCGGCCTGCTGACCGACGTCGGCCGGCTCGCCGACGAGGCGCTGGCCGCCACCTCCTTCGGCCGGCGACCGTTCCGGCCCACAGACGCGTGGGCCCAGCGGCTGGCCGAGGTGGCATTCACCATGATCAACCTGGCCGACCAGACCGGGGTGGATCTCGATGCCGCCCTGCGCGCTACGTTGACCCGCTACCAGACCAGCCCCGCCGCGGCGCCGGTCGCCGACGACCTCCCCTTCTAGGCGCCGCCGCGGGCCACGCCGCCGGCGGGCCGGCACCGCGACGCCGGTGACAGCACCCGGCGACGTGGCAGACTCTGCGGGGTGGGTACCCAGGAGCTGACGGTTGGCGTCGGTGCCGGCGCCAAGGAGCTGGCCACCGCCGACATGGTGCTCAACATCGGCCCGCAGCATCCCTCGACCCACGGCGTGCTGCGGTTACGGCTGCGCCTGGACGGCGAACGGGTGACCAGCGCCGAGCCGGTCGTCGGCTACATGCACCGCGGCGCGGAGAAGCTGTTCGAGGTGCGCGACTACCGGCAGATCACGGTGCTGGCCAACCGGCACGACTGGCTGTCGGCGTTCTCCAACGAGCTGGGCGTGGTGCTGGCCGCCGAGCGGATGCTCGGGATGGAGGTGCCGCCGCGGGCGGTGTGGCTGCGCACCCTGATGGCGGAGCTGAACCGGGTGCTCAACCACCTGATGTTCCTGGGCAGCTACCCGCTGGAGATCGGGGCGATCACGCCGGTGTTCTACGCCTTCCGGGAGCGGGAGACGATCCAGGCGGTGATGGAGGAGGCCACCGGCGGCCGGATGCACTTCATGTTCAACCGGGTCGGCGGTATCCGCGAGGAGGTGCCGGCCGGCTGGGCCGAGCGCGCCCGGCGCGCCGTGGCCGACGTCCGGCGCCGGCTGCCCGACCTGGAGAACCTGATCCGGAACAACGAGATCTTCCTGGCCCGCACCCGCGGGGTCGGCGTGCTGGCCGCCGCCGACGCCGAGGCCTACGGGGTCTCCGGTCCGATCGCCCGGGCCTGCGGGGTGGACTTCGACCTGCGCCGGGACGAGCCGTACCTGGCCTACGGCGAGCTGTCGGACGTGCTGCGGGTGGCGGCCGGCACCGCCGGCGACTGCCACACCCGGTTCGTGATGCTGCTGGAGCAGATGCACGCCTCGCTGGACCTGGCCGACGCCTGCCTGGACCGGCTGCCCGGCGGCCCGGTGAACCAACGCCTGCCCAAGACGCTGAAGGTGCCCGAGGGCGCCACCTACGTCTGGACCGAGAACCCGCTCGGGCTGAACGGCTACTACCTGGTCTCCCGCGGCGACAAGACACCGTGGCGGCTGAAGCTGCGCTCCGCCTCGTACAACAACATCCAGGCGCTGCAGGTGCTGCTGCCCGGCTCCCTGCTGCCCGACCTGGTGGCCATCCTCGGCTCGATGTTCTTCGTGGTCGGCGACATCGACAAGTAACGCCCGACGCCGCGGACCCCTGCTACTTCGTGAGGAGGGCGGTGGCCAGGTCGCGGCGGCGGGCGGGGGCGTCGGCGAACGCTGCCAGCCACAGCGCGCGCTTGTAGAACCGGTGGATCGGGTGCTCCCAGGTCATCCCGATGCCGCCGAGCACCTGGATCGCCGACTCGCAGGCCTGCACCGCGGCCGGGGCGGCGTAGCCGGCGGCCGCCGCGCAGGCCTGCTCCGCCGCGGGGTCGTCCTCGGCGACGCACCACGCCGCCCAGGCGGCCAGCGAGGTGGCCAGCTGCACCGCGGCATAGGTGTCCGCGACCCGGTGCGACACCGCCTGGTAGCTGCCGATCGGCCGGTCGAACTGGGCGCGCGTCGTGGCATGCTCGGCGGCGACGTCCAGCGCCCGGCGGGCCACCCCGACCGCCTCCGCCGCGGCCAGCGCCAGCGCCTGCCGGCGCAGCACCGCGAGGTCGGCCGGCACCGGCTGCGACGGTGCGTCGGCGAAGCGCACCGTCGCCAGCCGGCGGGTGCTGTCCATCGTGGACAGCCCGGTGATCTCGGCGTGCTCGGCAGCGACCAGCCGCAGCGCGCCACCGGCGCAGGTCACCAGGAACGCGTCCACCCAGCCGGCGTCCGGCACCAGCACCTTCTCCCCGGTCACCGCCCCGCCCGCGGAGACCGTGCGCACCGCGTCGGCCGCGAACAGCCCGGCCGGCCGGCCCGCCTCCGCCCAGGCCAGCGTCAGCCGGGACCGGCCGTCGTTCGCCGGGCCGGCCAGCGCCACCGTGCTGAAGTACGGCGCCGGCAGCAGCGCGTAGCCGGCCTCCTCCAGCAGCAGCGCGTGCTCCAGCGGCCCGAGGTCCGGGTCCAGCCAGCCGAGCTGCAGCACCGCGTCCCACGCCGACGGGTCCCAGCCGGCGTCGGAGTCGGCCAGCTTCGCCACCGCCGGCAGCGGCACCCGCTCCGCCAGGAACTGCCGCGCCGCCGCCCGCAGCGCCTGCTGCTCCTCGGAGAACGCAAAGTCCACGGTGGACACGCTCCTCTTCGTCCGGCCCCGGCCGTCTTAACGGCTGCGGGGCAGCCCGACGACCCGTTCGGCGATGATGTTGCGGAGCACCTCGGAGGTGCCGGCCTCGATGGTGTTACCCCGGCTGCGCAGCCGGTGGTACTGCCAGTAGCCGTCCCACACCGCGCCCTCGCCGTCCAGCTGCCCGGCCAGGCCCTGGACCTCCACCGCGAGCGCGGTCAGCCGCTGGTGCGCCTCGCTCCAGACCAGCTTGGCCACCGAGCCCTCGGGCCCGGGGATGCCGGTCTTCACCAGGCTGGTCAGCGACCGGTAGTTGGTGAACCGCAGGCCCTGCAGCACCGCCCACTCCCGCCCGATCGCGTCGCGCACCACCGGGTCGTCGGCCGGACGGCTGCCGTCCGGCATGGTCTGCCCGGCCAGCCGGACCACCAGGTCGAGCTGCCGCTCCAGGGCGGCCACCAGCAGGAAGCCGAGGGTCCCGCGCTCGTGCAGCAGGGTGGTCATGGCCACCCGCCAGCCGTCGCCCGGCTTGCCGAGCATCGAGTCGATGGGCACGTGCACGTCGGTGAGGAAGATCTCGTTGAACTCGGGGTCGCCGGTGAGCTGGGTCAGCGGCCGCACCTCGACGCCGGGCGAGTGCATGTCCACCAGCAGGAACGACAGCCCGGCATGCTTGGCCGCCGCCGGGTCGGTGCGGACCACCAGGATGCACCAGTCGGCCAGGTGCGCGTACGAGGACCACACCTTCTGCCCGTTCACCACCCAGTGGTCGCCCCCGGCCACCGCGGTGGTGCGCACCGAGCCGAGGTCGGATCCGGCGCCGGGCTCGGAGAACCCCTGGCACCAGATCTCCTCGCAGGCCAGCAGCGGCGGCAGGAACCGCCGCTTCTGCTCCTCGCTGCCCCAGGCCATGATCGTCGGCCCGGCCATGTTCAGGCCGATGGTGCCCAGGTGGCCGCGGGCCCCGGCGCGGGCGGCCTCCTCCAGCACGATGGCCTGGTAGGTGTACGGCAGGCCACGCCCGCCGTACTCCGCCGGCCAGGTGATGCCGACGTAGCCGGCCTGGTAGAGCTGGTTGCTCCAGGCGCGCAGCTGTTCCGGGTCGCCGCGGCCGGCACCGGGCGCCTGCTCCTCGGGGTGGTGCTCGGCGAGCCAGGCCCGCAGGTCGGCCCGGAATGCCGCCTCCTCCGCGCTGTCACGGAAGTCCACGGTGCACCCTCCCCCTTCGTTGGCGGACCGGCGCTGCCCGGCTCAGCGCTCCGGTGGCAGCATCCGCTTGAGCACGTCGTTCTCCTCGTGATCCTCCCGGTACCGCCGGCGGCGTGGCGGCTCCTGCGTTTCATCGGGCTCGAGGTGCGCGTGCCGGCCACCGCGGCCACCGGGCTGCGGCGGGGCCGACCCGGTCCCCGCGGCCGGGTGGGCGGGCAGACCCGGCAGGTCGGCGGCGGCCGGGGCCCAGGC
>JBKOWA010000563.1:0-3309 GCA_046724155.1 Actinomycetota bacterium | reverse complement strand
GGCCGGCACATCGAGTTCGACCCGCTGACCCGGCTGACCAACGCAGACATCATCCACGGCATCGCCGCCCAACGCCCGCAATGGTTCCAGGTGTCGGACTTCTTCCCGGTGCCGTGCTGCTTCCCCACCTGCCGTTCCATCACCTACCTGCTCACCGACGGCACCCCCGGCCAGCCCGCGTCCGGCGAGCTTGCGTCCGGCGAGCTTGCGTCCGGCGAGCTTGCGTCCGGCGAGCTTGCGAGCCGGCTCAGCTGGAACGGTGCCCTGGTCCCGATCCCGCGGCTGCTCAACGTCGAGGACTACCTGGACTACGTGTCCAACCGGGTCGTGCCCGACCACGCGGGCCGGGAGGTGTTGGAGAAGCTGTGGTCGGCGTCGGCGTTCATGGGCACCGACACCACCACCGAGAAGCTTGCCGCCACGGCGGCCGCCCTCGACTGCGCCGACGCGTGCGGCATCAACCTGCCCGACGCGGTCCGCGACATCACCGACCACGCATTCATGATCGTCATCCAGGACTTCCAGGACCCCTACACCCTCAACGTCAAACAGCTGATGAAATGCTGCGTCGAGGAAATCACCCCGGACGGGCGGCTGATCCCGTTCTGCGCGTACAATTCTGTCGGCTACCGCGAGCAGGTCCGTGCCCAGCTGTCCGGCGTGGACGTCGCCGACGTGGTGCCCAACGCCGCCGGTCTGCAGCCGATCCTGGCCGACTCCCCGTACGGGTCCAAAGTCGCCCGCGATGCCGGCAACGGGCACCGCGGCCGCGCGCCGGTGGCCCCCGACGCCACCAACGTCGGCACCAGGGCGGTGCCGCGGTGAGCACCCCACGAAATCGCTCGCTGCGCTCACGATTCCGCGGGGACCCCGCGTGAGCACCGCACGCCCCACACCCGAGCAGGTCAAGTCCTGCTGCGCGGCCACCTACGGTGGCGACCTGGTGGCGCTGCTGCTCGGCGACGCTTACCACCCCGGCGGGACGGCCCTGACCCGCCAGCTCGCCGGTCTGCTCGCCCTCACGCCCAACGACCGGGTCCTTGACGTCGCCGCCGGACGCGGCACCACCGCCCTGCTGCTGGCCCATGACTGCGGTGTCCGCGTCGACGGGGTCGACCTGTCGGCCGCCAACGTGGCCCTCGCCCGCGCCGCCGCCGATGCCGCCGGGGTTGCCGCCCAGGTGGCGTTCACCGCCGGTGACGCCGAACGGCTGCCCCATCCCGACGCCGCCTTCGACGCCGCCGTCTGCGAGTGCGCGTTCTGCACCTTCCCCGACAAGCCCACCGCCGCCGCCGAGCTGGCGCGGGTGCTGCGGCCAGGCGGCCGGGTCGGCATCACCGACGTGGTCGCCGACCCGGGCCGGCTGCCCGGCGAGCTGACCGGGCTGACCGCCTGGGTCGCCTGCATCGCCGACGCCCGCCCGATGGACGAGTACGCCGCCATCCTCACCGACGCCGGCCTGCGGATCATGCACACCGGCCGGCACGACGCCGCGATGCGCCGCATGATCGACCAGATCGAGGGCCGGCTCGGCGTGCTGCGGATGACCGCCCGCGCCCGGGCCGAGGCCCTCGGCCTCGACTTCGCTCGGGCACCCGCGGTGCTGGCGGCCGCCCGAGCCGCGGTCGCCGACGGTCTGCTCGGCTACGGCCTGCTCGTGGCCGGCAAACCGGACCGGCCGTCGTGACGCTCACCCCGTCCCCGTTCGGCGTGTCTCAGCGCCGTAGCCGCTCTGCCGGTCATGGCCGACCGACGTCTTGGCTGCGGCCTGCTGGTGGGCGGCAAACCGGACCGGCCGTCGTGACGCTCACCCCGGCCCGTTCGGCGTGTCTCACCGCCGCGGCCGGTCTGCCGGTCATGGATGACCACCGTGGACTATGACCTGATCGTGATCGGTGGTGGTGCCGCCGGGCTGGGCGCGGCGCGGGCGGCGGTGCGAGCCGGTGCCCGCACCCTGCTGGTCTCCGACGGCCAGCCGGGTGGCGACTGCACCTTCACCGGCTGCGTGCCGTCCAAGACGCTCATCGAAGCCGCCAGGCAGGGCCTGCCGTACGCCACCGCGGCGCAGCTGGTCCGCGACGTGGTGGCCCGGATCGCCGCCACCGAGGACGCCGCCGCGCTGCGGCGGGAAGGCATCGACGTGCACCTCGGCCGCGCCCGGTTCACCGGCCCCGGCCGCATGCACGTCGCCGGGCGGGCGCTGACCGCCCGCCGGTATGTCGTCGCCACCGGATCCGCGCCGGCGATCCCGCCGATCCGCGGGTTGCAGGCGGTGCCGTACCTGACCAACGAGACCGTCTTCGACCTCCCGGCGCTGCCGGCCAGCCTGGCCGTGCTCGGCGCCGGTGCGACCGGCTGTGAGCTGGCCCAGGCGTTCGCCCGCCTCGGCAGCCAGGTCACCCTCATCGAAGGGCTGGACCGCCTGCTGCCCCGGGAAGATCCCGACGCCTCCGGGGTGATCGCCGCCGTGTTCGGCCGGGACGGCATCGGCGTGCGCACCGGCGCCCAGGTCGACGGCGTGTCGGCCGGCGGCGCCGGGATCCGGGTGAGCCTGGCAGGCGCGGCGGGCGTGACCGCCGAGCAGCTGCTGGTGGCGGCCGGCCGCCGCCCGGTCACCGACGGCCTCGACCTGGAACGCGCCGGCGTGCGGGTCGACGACCGTGGGCAGGCGGTCACCGACGAGCACCTGGCCACCACGGCGCCCGGCGTGTACGCGGCCGGCGACGTCACCGGCCGGATGCCGTTCACCCACGCCGCGTTCGAGATGGGCCGGATCGCCGCCGGCAACGCCCTGGCCCGCCGGCCCTGGCAGCGTCGCCGCTACCGCACGCACGCCACCCCACGGGTCACCTTCACCGACCCGGAGGTCGCCCATGTCGGCCTGACCGAGGCCGTCGCCGCCGACCAGGGCGGGCGGGTCGGGTACCTGCCGATGGACGAGATGGACCGGGCGCTGGCCGCCGCCGACCCGGACGGGTTCATCAAACTCATCGCCGGACCACGGCCGCTAGTGCGCAACCTCGGCGGCGGGCGGCTCCTCGGCGCCACCATCGTCGCCGCCCGCGCCGGGGAGATGATCCACGAACCCGTCCTGGCAATGGCCACCGGCATGTTCACCGGCCGGCTCGCCGCCGCCACCCACGCCTACCCCACCTGGTCCTCCGGCGTGCAGCTGGCTGCGGCCCAGTTCTTCATGACCATCGGTGGCCGCACCGCCCGCCCGGCGCGCCACATGTCGTAACGGCGCGGGGATACGGAAACTTGTGGACGCGTCACGCCCGGCGAGGGCGTGTAGCGTCCACAAGTTTG
>JBKOWA010000564.1:0-2004 GCA_046724155.1 Actinomycetota bacterium | reverse complement strand
CGTGGTGCTGATCGCGTTGATCGTGTTCATCCTGCAGAACACTCGCAGCGTGCAGGTTTCGTTCCTGGGGCTGCACGGCACGCTGCCGTTGGCGATGGCGCTGCTGATCGCCCTGGTTGGTGGGGTTGTTCTCGCCCTGGTTTTCGGTACCGCGAGGATCACTCAGCTGCGTCGCCTGGGCCGCCGGTCCCGCGCGGCGGAGCCTCCTGCCGGCGCCGGGGGGCGCCGCGTCGAAGCTGGGCGGCAGTAGCCGGTCACCGCGGCCGGGCAGGCGGCCGGGCTCGGCCCAACGCCCGGCCGGTGGCAGGGCTGCGCTGAAGTCCGGGGCGGCTGAAGTCCGGCGCGCGTGGCCGGACGCCGCTTGCCGAGCTTTCCGGCTGCGCGCTGATGGGCACCGTGGTGCACGGGGGCAGCGGGCGTTGGGTGGTGACAACCACCGGTGCCCGCACCGACCGGGCTGCCAGTACTTCCCATCGGACACCGCCACCTACGCCGCCGCGCCGCCTACTTCAGCACCAGCTACAGCTACCACCGCAAGCCCAGGCTGGGCCAGGCCGGGACCGGGACACGAAAACCGGCCGTTCGGTAGTGTGCCGTGCGGTCACCAGGGACCGACGCTGGCGTTTGCTTCCCGTAGCGCGCTGACGTAGCCGCCACGCTCGTGCGCGGCTTGGTCGGCGCCGGGCGGCACGGACAGCATCCCGCGCAGTTCGTGGACCGTTGCGAATCCCTTCCGCCGCATCCAGTCGGACAGGCCGTCGAGCAGCACGCCGGCATGTTCGGGGCCGCGGGACCGCCCATGCAGCAGATCCGGCAGCGGCGTGGCGTCCTTCGCCGGCCCGGTCATGCTCCCGCTCCAGTCACCGGCCAACCTCCCGCACCCGTCCGCTGGGGTACCGGTTCCGCCGTCCACCATCTTTCCGGTCCACCGGGCTGGGTGTGCTGCGGGCGGTTGTGGTCAGCGTTTGGGTAGCTGGCTGCGGCGCCGGCGGCGGCGCGCCGTTTCGAGCCCGTCGAGGATGGTGTCGAGGCCGGCGGTGAACCGCTCGTCGCGGTTGTCGACCCAGACGTGCTCGCCGAGGGCGACCAGGGCGGGGAAGCGGTCGGCCGGCAGGGACCGGAAGAACGCGTGGAGCCTGCTTCTGGTGGCGGCGTCCCGGACCCGCTGCTCGTTGATGGAGGTGGGGCTGGGAAGGGCGAAGCCGAGGGTGTAGTCGTAGAGCAGGTGGTAGGCCAGGCCGGTCTCCCGGGCGGGCAGGCCGGCGGCGTGCAGCGGTGCGAGGAAGGCCTCGGCGAGTGCGAGGGAGTGTGGGCCGAGGGGGTCGCGGGTCTTGAGCAGCCCGGCGATGCCGGGATGGTTTTCCAGGACCGTCCGCAGCCGGTGTGCGAGCGTCTTGACCTGGTCGGTCCAGGGCAGGGAGCGGTCAGGCTCGGGGTCGACCTCGGCCAGCACCCCGTCCAGGACGAGGTCGTACAGCTGCTCCTTGTTGCGCACGTGCCGGTACAGCGCCGCCGGGACCACGCCGAGTCGGGCGGCCAGCGCGCGCATGCTCAACGCGTCCACGCCGTCGGCGGCGATGACGGACAGGGCCGCGGCGACCATGCGGTCGCGGGTCAGGGTGCGGCGACGGTCCTCCTCGGCGGTCGGCGGGGTGAACCACAGCGGGTGCGGGTGTGCGTCAGGGGCAGCTCCCGCTGCGTCAGCTGGCTTGGTCATGTCCGACTCTCCGGAGGCTCAGGTTGACGGTGAACACTGTTCACGGTACAGTGAACAGCGTTACCTCGGAAGCGAATGTCGTTCACTTGAGCCGCATCTCCCCGAGTCGCCGGGCCACTGGCCCGGCCAGAGACCACAGGGAGAAGCCCATGACAGTCATGACAGGCTGGGATCTGTTCGAGGACCTCAACACCGCCCGGGACGAACTGCTGCGAACGAACAGGCTGACCGCGGCCCGGCTGGGCCAGCTCGGCCAGCTGTACGACGCCGGCGTGAGCGCTCAGACC
>JBKOWA010000140.1:0-8211 GCA_046724155.1 Actinomycetota bacterium | reverse complement strand
GGTCTGAGCGCTCACGCCGGCGTCGTACAGCTGGCCGAGCTGGCCCAGCCGGGCCGCGGTCAGCCTGTTCGTTCGCAGCAGTTCGTCCCGGGCGGTGTTGAGGTCCTCGAACAGATCCCAGCCTGTCATGACTGTCATGGGTTCTCCCTGTGGTCTCTGGCCGGGCCGGTGGCCCGGCGACTCGGGGAGATGCGGCTCAAGTGAACGACATTCGCTTCCGAGGTAACACTGTTCACTGTAGCGTGAACAGCGTTCACTGGCAACCATGGGCCGACGAACGGTTCACCGCCGGCCTCGACACGCTCCTCGACGGGCTCGAAACGGCACGCCGCCGACGCCGCAGCCAGCAACCCAAACGCTGACCACACCGCCTCCATGCGCGCACCCGGGTGGACCGGAAAGATCGTGGACGGCGGAACCGGCACCCCAGCAGCACGCCGGGCTGTCGTTCGCGCGATCCGGCTCGCGATCCGGCTCACCAACCGTCGAGCGTCTACTGCCGCCGGACAGGAGCTACGCTGTGGCCGCCCTCACAGCTAAACCGCGACGGCGCAAGGTCTCCCGATTTGCGGCTTTCGTCGCTGATCGGGTGCCCTGTGTCCCGGACGAGTGCGAGAGGTTGGCCGGTGACTGGAGCGGGAGCATGACCGGGCCGGCGAAGGACGTCACGCCGCTGCCGGATCTTCTGCATGGGCGGTCGCGCGCCGGGCCGGTGCGGGACCGCCGACCTGTCTATGTGGATCTCCTGCCGCCGTGCAACGCTGGCTGCCCCGCAGGGGAGAACATCCAGGCCTGGCTCGCGCACTCCAAGGCCGGCCGGCACGAGCTGGCCTGGCGTGAGCTGGTCGCGGACAACCCGCTGCCGGCGATCCATGGGCGGGTGTGCTACCACCCGTGTGAGAGCGTCTGCAACCGTGCCAACCTCGACAGCGCCGTCTCGATCCACTCGGTCGAGCGGTTCCTCGGCGACCTCGCGCGCGAGCGGGGCTGGCTGTTCGACCCGCCGCCCGCACGCAGCGGCAAGCGGGTGCTCGTCATCGGAGCCGGGCCGAGCGGGCTGTCGGCCGCGTACCACCTGGCGCGACTCGGCCACGAGGTCGAGATCCGGGACGCCGGCGCCGAGCCCGGCGGGATGATGCGTTATGGCATTCCCGCATACCGGTTGCCGCGCGACGTGCTGGCCGCTGAGCTGGACCGGATCGCGGCGCTGGGGGTGCGGATGACCTGCGGGCACCGGGTCGAGGACCTGGCCGCCGAGCGGGCGGAGGGCGGCTTCGACGCGGTGTTCGTCGCGGTCGGGGCCCACCTGTCCAAGCGCGTTGACATCCCGGCCCGCGATGCGGGGCCGATCGTGGACGCGGTGTCGTTCCTGCGCAGTGTCGCCTCGGGTGAGCGGCCTGTCATCGGCCGCCGGGTGGCGGTCTACGGCGGCGGCAACACGGCGATGGACGCTGCCCGCGTGGCCCGCCGCCTTGGCGCCGACGAGGCGCTGATCGTCTACCGCCGCACCCGCGCGCAGATGCCCGCTCATGCCGAGGAGGCCGAGGACGCCGAGCGCGAGGGCGTGCGGATCAACTGGCTGCGGACGATCACCGCCTTCGACGGGCCGGACTTGCGGGTGGAGGTGATGGAGCTCGACGGGTCCGGCTTCCCGCAGCCGACCGGCCGCTTCGAGACCCTCGCCGCGGACACCGTGATCCTGGCGCTGGGCCAGGAGACCGACACCGCGTTCCTGCGTGCGGTGCCGGGCGTGGAGTTCGAGCGCGACGGCACCGTGCGGGTGTCGGCGGCGATGATGACCGGCTGCCCCGGGGTGTTCGCGGGCGGTGACATGGTGCCGGCCGAACGCACCGTGACCGTCGGGGTGGGGCACGGCAAGAAGGCCGCTCGGCACATCGACACCTGGCTGCGCGGCACGGCGGCGCCGGACGTGCCCAAGCACCCCCCGGTGTCGTTCGACATGCTGAACCTGTGGTTTTTCGGCGATGACGCCCGCCGGCAGCAGCCCGAGACCGCGCCCGAGGAGCGCGTCGAGGGGTTCGGCGAGATCGTCGGCGGCCTGTCCGAGGCCGAGGCGACCTTCGAGGCGGGCCGGTGCCTGTCCTGCGGGAACTGCGTCGAGTGTGACGGCTGCCTGGGCGCCTGCCCGGAGGATGCGGTGATCAAGCTGGGCGTCGGGCACCGCTACGAGTTCAACTACGGCAGGTGCACGGGCTGCGGGGCGTGCTACGAGCAGTGCCCGGTGCACTCGATCGACATGTTCCCCGAGCCCGGCTGATGGAGCCACGGTTGATGAGCGAGGCCGGCTGATGCGCGCGACGATCGACGGCAACGAGGCGGCGGCCTCGGTGGCCTACCGGCTCAACGAGGTCTGCTGCATCTACCCGATCACACCGTCCTCGCCGATGGCCGAGCTGGCGGACGAATGGTCGAGCAGGGGCCGGACCAACGTGTGGGGCACCGTGCCAACGGTGGTGGAGATGCAGAGCGAGGGCGGCGCAGCCGGGGCGCTGCACGGGGCACTGCAGGGCGGGGCGCTGGCGACGACGTTCACCGCCTCGCAGGGCCTGCTGCTGATGATCCCGAACATGTACAAGATCGCCGGTGAGCTGACGTCCGCGGTGCTGCATGTCGCCGCCAGGTCGCTGGCGACGCAGGGGTTGTCGATCTTCGGCGACCACTCGGACGTGATGGCGGTGCGGCAGACCGGGTTCGCGATGCTTGCCTCGGCGTCGGTCCAGGAGGCCCACGACCTCGCGCTGGTCGCGCAGGCCGCCACGATGGCCACCCGGGTGCCGTTCGTGCACTTCTTCGACGGGTTCCGCACCTCGCACGAGCTCAACACGATCGAGATGCTTTCCGACGATGACCTGCGGGCGCTGGTGCCCGAGGAGTTGGTCCGGGCGCACCGCGGCCGGGCGCTGTCCCCGGAGCGGCCGTTCATCCGTGGCACGGCGCAGAACCCCGACATCTACTTCCAGGCCCGGGAGACGGTGAACCCGTTCTACGCCCGGGTCCCGGACGCGGTCGAGGACGCGCTGGCCCGCCTCGGCGAGCGCACCGGCCGCCGCCTGCACACCGTGGACTACACCGGCCATCCCGACGCCGAGCGCGTGGTGGTCGTGATGGGCTCGGGCGGGGAGACGGTCCGGGAGACGGTGGCCGCGCTCAACGCGAAGGGTGAGCGGGTCGGCGTGGCCCAGGTCCGGCTCTACCGGCCGTTCCCGACCCGGGCGTTCGCCGATGCGCTGCCCGCGAGCGTCCGCCGGGTGGCGGTCCTGGACCGGACGAAGGAGCCTGGCTCGACCGGCGAGCCGCTGTTCCTGGACGTGGTCGCGGCGCTGACGGAGGCAGCCGAGGACGGTGCGCGGGTCATGCCCCGGGTGTCCGGCGGGCGCTACGGGCTGTCGTCGAAGGAGCTCACCCCCGGCATGGTCGCGGGGGTGTTCGACGAGCTTGCCGGGCCGCGGCCGCGGCGCCGCTTCACCATCGGCATCAACGACGACGTCTCGGGGCTGAGCCTGGCCTACGACCCGTCGCTGGACATCGAGCCGGCCGGCACCCACCGGGCGATCTTCTTCGGGATGGGCTCGGACGGGACGGTCGGCGCCAACAAGAACACGATCAAGATCCTCGGCTCCGACGAGAACCTGCACGCCCAGGGCTACTTCGTCTACGACTCGAAGAAGTCGGGCTCGGAGACCGTGTCGCACCTGCGGTTCGGGCCGGCGCCGATCCGGGCGCCGTACCTGGTGCGGAACGCGAGCTTCGTCGGCTGCCACAACTTCGGGCTGCTCGACCGGGTCGACGTGCTGGGCCGGGCGGCGCCGGGCGCGACGCTGCTGCTGAACTGCCGGCTCCCGCCGGACCGCGTATGGGATGGGCTGCCGCGGCCGGTCCAGGAGCAGATCCTCGCCAAGCACCTCAAGGTCTACGCGGTCAACGCCGGCCGGATCGCCAGCGAGGTCGGCCTGGCCGGCCGGATCAATGTCGTGCTGCAGACCTGCTTCTTCGCCATCGCCGGCGTGCTGCCGCGCGATGAGGCGATTGTCCGGATCAAAGAGTCCATCACGAAGAGCTACGGCCGGCGCGGCCCTGAGGTCGTCGAACGGAACATGGCGGCGGTCGACCGGGCGCTGGCGGGGCTGCACGCCATCGAGGTGCCCGACAAGGTGACGACCGGGCGCGAGCTGCCGCCGCTGGTGCCCCCGCACGCACCCGCCTTCGTCCAGGCCGTCACGGCGGAGATGATGGCCGGCCGCGGGGACGACCTGCCGGTCAGCGCGCTGCCCGTGGACGGCACCTACCCCAGCGGTACGACGGCCTACGAGAAGCGCAATATCTCCGAGCTGGTGGCGGTCTGGGACCAGGACCTGTGCATCCAGTGCGGCAACTGCAGTTTCGTCTGCCCGCACAGCGTTATCCGCTCCAGGTACTACGACCCGTCCCGGCTGGCGGGCGCACCGGAGGGGTTCCGGTCGGCTCCGCTGGAGGCTCCGGGGCTGCCCGACAGCCGCTACACGCTGCAGGTCTATGTCGAGGACTGCACCGGATGCGGGCTGTGCGTCGAGGCATGTCCGGTCGTGGCGCCGGGTGAGCCGGTCACCAAGGCGATCAACCTTGCCGCGGCCGAGCCGATGCTTGCGACCGAGCGCGCCAACATCGCGTTCTTTGAGGCGCTGCCCGCCAGCGACAGGTCGCGTGTCGACTTCGGCACGGTGCGCGGCACGCAGTTCCTGGAGCCGCTGTTCGAGTTCTCCGGTGCGTGCGTGGGCTGCGGCGAGACCCCTTACCTCAAGCTGCTCTCCCAGCTGTTCGGCGACCGGTTGATGGTCGCCAACGCGACGGGGTGCTCCTCGATCTACGGCGGGAACCTGCCCACCACGCCGTGGACGAGCGACGCCGACGGTCGCGGGCCGGCTTGGTCGAACTCGCTGTTCGAGGACAACGCCGAGTTCGGGCTGGGTTTCCGGCTCGCCGCCGACGGGCACACCGAGCTGGCGCGGCGGCGGCTCGCCGGGCTGCGCGAGGTGGTGGGGGCCGAGCTGGTGGACGGCATCCTGTCCGCTCCGCAGCTTCGGGAGTCGGAGCTGCGTGCGCAGCGCGAGCGGGTCGCGGAGCTGCTGCGGCGGCTGGCCGGGCTGGCCGGTCCTGCCGTGACGGACCTGCTCAGCGTCGTGGAACACTTGGTCCGGCGCAGCGTGTGGATCGTCGGCGGCGACGGCTGGGCGTACGACATCGGGTCCGGCGGCCTGGACCACGTGCTGGCCAGCGGGCGCAACGTGAACGTGCTGGTGCTCGACACCGAGGTCTACTCCAACACCGGCGGGCAGATGTCCAAGGCGACGCCGCTGGGTGCGGTCGCCAAGTTCGCCGCCGCTGGCAAGACGACGCCGAAGAAGGACATCGCGCTGCAGGCGATCGCCTACGGCAGCGTGTATGTCGCCAGGGTCGCCATGGGCTCCGACCCCCAGCAGACGCTGCGCGCCTTCCGTGAGGCGGAGGCCTACGACGGGCCTTCGCTGGTGATCGCCTACAGCCACTGCATCGCGCACGGCATCGAGATGAAGGACGGGCTCGACCAGCAGTACCGCGCCGTGGCCAGCGGCTACTGGCCGCTGATCCGCTACGACCCGGTGGCGCGGGCGGCGGGTGCCAACCCGTTCCTGCTCGACTCGCCACGGCCACGCATCTCGCTGGCCGACTACACCAACCGCGAGCTGCGCTACCGCTCGCTGGCGAGCACCGACCCGGCCGAGGCCGAACGCCTGCACCGCCTGGCCGAGGAGTCCGTCGCCGAGCGGTGGGCCGTCTACGAGGAGATGGCGACCCGCGGTGCGCACCGGTTCCCGCCCGACGCCCGCCCCGACGCCCGCAGGGATCGCTGATGGAGCTGTCCACCACCTACCTGGGTCTGGCCCTGCGCAACCCGCTCGTCGCGTCGGCGTCTCCGCTGTCGTACACCGTGGACGGCGTGCGGCGCCTCGCCGGCGGCGGCGTCAGCGCGATCGTGCTCTACTCACTCTTCGAGGAGCAGCTGCTCAGGGAGGCGGCGCGGAACTCGCGGCTCGTCGACGCCGGCACGGAGAGCTTCGCGGAGTCGCTGTCGTACTTCCCCGACGCCACCGAGGAGGAACCCGGCCCACGCCGCTACCTGAGCCTGCTCGAACGTGCCGCGGCCGCCGTCGACGTCCCGGTGATCGCCAGTCTCAACGGCGTCACGCCCGGCGGCTGGGCCAACTACGCCGAAGCGATGCAGGCCGCCGGCGCCGCCGCGATCGAGCTGAACATTTACTACCTTCCCGGCGACCCACATATCTCCGGCCGCGAGGTGGAGCAGCGCCACATCGACGTGCTGACGCGGGTCAAGGAGGCGGTGACCATCCCGGTAGCCGTCAAGCTGAGCCCGTACTTCAGCTCGACGGGCGAGATGGCGCTCCGCCTGGACCAGGCCGGCGCCGATGGGCTGGTGCTCTTCAACCGGTTCCTGCAGCCCGACATCGACCCGGAAACGCTCACCGTCGTTCCCGCCGTGGGCCTGTCCAGCCCGGCCGAGGCTCGGCTGCCCCGGACGTGGATCGCGCTGCTGGCCGGCCGGGTGAGCGCTTCACTCGCCGCGACGACCGGTGTCGAGCACCCAGCCGACCTGGTCAAGTACCTGCTGGCCGGAGCGGACGTCGTCATGACCGCGTCGGCGCTGCTGCGGCACGGCCCCGAACATGCAGGCGTGCTGCTCGACGGCCTGTCCGACTGGATGCGGCGTAAGGGGTTCGCAACGGTCGACGAACTGCGCGGGATGCTGTCCGTGCCGCCCGGCACCGACCAGGCGGCGCACGAGCGTGGCGGCTACGTCAGCGCGTTACGGGCGGCAAACACCAGGGCCGACGGTCCCTGGTGACCGCACGTGCCGGCCGCAGCACGCCCCGGCGCGGGCTCACCAAGATCTACAGGACACGCCCTAGTCGTGGTCGCCGGCGGTGTGGAGCGCGGCGGCGTGGGTGCGGGCGAGGGCTTGCAGGGCCGGTTGCGCGGCGTCGGCGGCGGCCAGTCGTGCGGTGCGGTACCAGGCGCGGGCGGCGTGCGGGGCGTCCAGGCGGGTCAGTGCGTCGGCGATGATCAGGCACAGGTGGGTGGCGGCGGCCGACAGGCGGAGCTGGGTGGCCGGGGGTTGACGCTGCTCGGCCAGGGCGTGGACTTCCAGCAGGTCCAGCGCCACTGTGGCCAGCACCGACAGTGGGTCGCCGACGGTCAGGGCGTGCCGGTGGTCGGCGACGGCCTCGTCCAGGGCGTCGAGTTTGCCGGTCGAGGCGGTGCCGGCGGCGAGGGTGTGGTCGATGTGGGCGCGGATGTCGTCCAGGACGGCGATGACGTGTTCGGTCAGTTCGCTGTTGAGGGCGAGGTTGTGGAACAGCGCCCGGTAGGTCAGGTCCACCGGCCGGGGCCCGCCGTGACCGGCGACACCGACCGGGTGCCCCGCCTGGGGCGAGATGCGGGTGGCGGCAAGGGCGATCTGGTCGCGGACCGGGAGCTGGCGCAGGTGCTCGGCGGACAGCAGCCGTTCGGGCACGGTGTCGTAGACGACGGCGAGCACGGCCAGGTGGTACATCGTCGGCGACCTGCTGTTGGACCCCAGCGGCCACTGCTCCAGCTTCGAGAGCAGGCTGGCGTCCATCCGGGCCAGCGCATCGGTGGTCACCTCTGCGTAGCGGCGGGCGGCCTCGGTCTGGGTCATCCCCGCGGCGTACCGGTAGGACGCCAGCGGCGTGAAGTGCCAGCGGCCGATCATCGCCTCGGCGATCTCATCCGCGGACGAACCGCCGGCGCGCATGCTCTCCCGTAGCCCGTCCCGGTCGCGCTTGCCACCCGTCTTGCCCGCCAGGGCCTGCATGGTGCCCACATCCCGCCACGACCGTTGAGGGAGTCTCCCTCCAGCGTGACAGCCCTGTCGCCCGATCCCAAGGATCCGGTGGACCTGTTTCTTGGCGACTTTCTAGCACCACCTGCCAATTTTGCTCACCCGGCGACCCGCCAGGAGACAAACCTGCAGCCCAGCGGGGGTGGTGACATGTCGCCACGCTAGGCCGGCACGACCGTGACACAGGCCCAGCCGGTGCGGTCTTCTTAGGGTGCCAGCCCTGACAAGCCGCGGCCCGCCTGTGCCCGGCCACCCCGAAGGACACCCTCCGTGACGACGCCGACGCAACCAGAAGA
>JBKOWA010000381.1:0-3834 GCA_046724155.1 Actinomycetota bacterium | reverse complement strand
CGGCGGACCAACCCGCGGCCGAGTTCGACTGGGGCGCCGCGGAGGAGCAGGTGCAGGACATCGTCGCCCCGCCGTTCGTGGCGGACAGCGACGAGCCGGGCGCGGCAGCGCTCGACCAGGACCGCCGCCGCGTCCGGCTGGCCGACGTCGGCGGCATGGAGCAGGTGAAGCAGCGGCTGGACGCCGCGTTCCTCGGCCCGATGCGCAACCCTGACCTGGCCCGGATGTACGGCAAGAGCCTGCGCGGCGGGCTCCTGCTGTACGGGCCGCCCGGCTGCGGCAAGACGTTCATCGCCAAGGCGGTGGCCGGTGAGCTGGGTGCCCGGTTCTACTCGGTGAGCCTGGCCGACGTCCTGGACGTGTGGCTGGGCGCCGCGGAGCGGAACATCAAGGAGATCTTCGGAACCGCGCGCCGCAACGCGCCGTGCGTGCTGTTCCTGGACGAGGTGGACGCGATCGGGCACCGCCGGTCCCGGATCGGCGCCGGCTGGACCGGGCTGCGCAGCGCGGTGAACCAGCTGCTCGCCGAGATGGACTCGGTGGGCTCGGACAACGAGGGCGTGTTCGTGCTGGCCGCCACCAACCACCCATGGGACGTGGACCCGGCGCTGCGCCGGCCGGGCCGGTTCGACCGGACCATCCTGGTGCTGCCGCCCGACCCGGCGGCCCGCGACGCGATCCTGCGGTACCACCTGCGGGACCGGCCGCTGGCCGGCATCGACGTGGCCGCCCTGGTCCGGCGTACCGAGGACTTCTCCGGCGCGGACCTCGCCCACCTGGCCGACTCGGCGGCCGAGCTCGCACTGGCCGACTCGGTGCGCACCGGCCAGGCCAGGCCGATCGGGATGGCGGACTTCGGCGCCGCGCTCAAGCAGGTCGGGCCGTCCACCGGGCCGTGGCTGCAGACCGCGCGCAACGTCGCGCAGTTCGCCAACGCCTCCGGCGAGTACGACGAGCTGCTCGCCTACCTGAAGTCCCGGAAGCTGGTGTGAGCGCGGGCGGGCTCGATCCGGAGGCGGTGGCGCAGCGGGCCGAGCTGCTCTGCCAGCTGGACCGGGCCGGCGAGGCGCTGCAGCTGCTGCACCGGGCGCTGGCCGGCCATCCCGAGCACGCCGACCTGTGGCGGCACCTGGCCTACGTGCAGGCGAAGCTGGAGCGGCCGGCAGATGCGCTGCGGTCCAGCGACCGGGCCCGGGAGCTGGACCCGGAGGAGGAGTGGGCGCACCGGCTGGCCAGCCTGGCGCTGGAGAAGCTGGGCCGGCATGCCGACGCGGTGTCCGCCGCCCGGGAGGCCACCCGGCTGGACCCGGAGAACTGGCGCGCCCACGTGCGGCTGGCGCTCGCCCTGCACAGCGGCGGCCGCGCGCACCGGCAGGCG
Organism: Actinomycetota bacterium; assembly: GCA_046724155.1. GTDB lineage: Bacteria > Actinomycetota > Actinomycetes > Mycobacteriales > JACQDL01 > JBKOWA01. The sequence continues at coordinate 2,456 of JBKOWA010000381.1, read as the reverse complement.
TGGCAGGTCGCGAGGCACGCCGCGCGGCTGGCCCCCACCGAGCCCGAGGTGCACAACACGGTGGGCGCGCTGGCGTTCGCGGTGGATGACTACCGGCAGGCCGAGGCCGCGTTCCGGCACGCCCTCGAGCTCGATCCGGACAACGCCACCGCGATCCACAACCTGGCGCTGGTGGACCGGGCCCGCGGCCGGCTCGGGCAGGCGGCCGCCCGCTTCGGCGACGCGGTGGCCAGCGACCCACGGATGCACGACTCGGCGTTCGCGGTGGATGACTCGTTGCTGGAGCTGCTGCGCCGGATCCTGTGGTTCACCGGGACGGTCTCGGTGGTGCTGCTGGTGCTCGGGCTGTCCGGGCGTAGGGTGCTGAGCATCGGTTTCGTGCTGACCGCGCCGCTGCTCGCGGTGGTCGGCTGGTCCGGGTACGCCCAGGTGCCGGCGTACCTGCGACCGCACGTGCGGCGGCTGGCCCGGCGGCACCCCCTGGTGGTGGTGGCCGCGCTGCTGTGGCTGGTCGCGGCCGTGACGATCACGGTGTGGGCGGTGGCGGTGTGGCTGGTGCCCAGCCCGGGTGCGGTGTTCTGGGTGCTGGTGCCGTGCCTGGCGCTGGCCCTGCCGATGATGGCCATCGAGAGCCGCCGGCTGCGTTCCCGCATGCGCCGGACCGGGTAGCCGCGCCGATGCCGCCGAGCGGCACTGGGGCGAGGTTCACTGCTGGGGCCAGATCTCCTGTCGGACGGCCTGCCACGGACGGCTGGACCCCGGATCCCGGTGCAACTCGTCGAGCGCCTCATCGAGCATGCGTCGCTCCGCCTCGGTAGGGGCATAGACGTGTTCGTTGACTGTCACGCCGGAGACCTCCTTGGTGCGAGGACATCATGCCCGGGGCCGCCGGCCTGTGCAGTTAACCCCGAAGGTGCGCCGGCGCCAGCCCAGTAGGATTCGGGGGTGAGCCTGCGGCTGTATGACACCGGCACCCGGTCCGTCCGGGAGTTCGTCCCACGCATCGAGGGGCGGGTCGGGATCTACCTGTGTGGCGCGACCGTGCAGGCGCCGCCGCACATCGGGCACATCCGGTCCGGGGTCAACTTCGACGTGCTGTGGCGGTACCTGGCGTACCGGGGCCTGCAGGTCACGTTCTGCCGCAACGTCACCGACATCGACGACAAGATCCTCCAGGTGGCCGCCGCGGCGGGCGTGCCGTGGTGGGAGGTCGCGGCCCGCAACGAGCGGGCGTTCAGCTGGGCGTACGACGTGCTCGGCTGCCTGCCGCCGACGGTCGAGCCGCGGGCCACCGGGCACGTGCCCGAGATGGTCGCGCTGATGCAGCGGCTGATCGACAAGGGGCACGCCTACCCGGCCGGCGGCGACGTGTACTTCGACGTGCGGTCGTACCCGGACTACGGCGCACTGTCCCGGCAGCAGATCGACAAGATGCGACCGTCGGAGGACACCGGCGGCAAGCACGACCCGCTGGACTTCGCGCTGTGGAAGGGCGCCAAGCCGGGGGAGCCGGAGTGGGAGACGCCGTGGGGGGCCGGCCGGCCGGGCTGGCACCTGGAGTGCTCCGCGATGGCCACCAAGTACCTCGGGGACACGTTCGACATCCATGGCGGCGGGACGGACCTGGTCTTCCCGCACCACGAGAACGAGCTGGCCCAGTCCCGGGCGGCCGGCGCCGGCTTCGCCCGGTACTGGCTGCACAACGGGCTGCTCACCGTCGGCGGCGAGAAGATGAGCAAGTCGCTGGGCAACTCGCTGCTCATCCCGGAGCTGGTGTCCCGGGTCCGGCCGGCCGAGCTGCGCTACTACCTGATCGCCCCGCACTACCGGTCGGTGATGGAGTACTCCGCCGAGGCGCTGGCCGAGGCGGCCGCGGCGTACCGCCGGGTCGAGGGGTTCGTGCAGCGGGCCAGCGACCTGGTCGGCCCGACGGAGTCGGCGGGCCGGGATCAGTCGACGGGCCCAGGGCAGTCGGCTGGCACAGGGCGGCCGGCTGGCACAGCGCACCCGGCAGGCCCAGCGCGGCCGGCCGGCGCGGTGTGCGCGGACTTCGTCGCTGCGCTGGACGACGACCTGGGCACGCCGGCCGCGCTGGCCGCCGTGCACGAGGTGGTGCGGGAGGGTAACTCCGCGCTGGCCGCCGGCAACCGGCAGGCGGTGGCCGGGGCGCTCGGCTCGGTGCGCGCCATGCTCGGCGTGCTGGGCCTGGACCCGCTGTCCGAGCAGTGGGCGGACCGCGGCGGTGCCGGCCTGCGCGGCGTCGTGGACACGCTGGTGACGGTCGCGCTGGAGCAACGGCAGGCGGCCCGGGCCCGCCGGGACTACGCCGCGGCGGACGCCATCCGCGACCAGCTCGGCGCCGCCGGCATCGTGGTCGAGGACACCCCGCAGGGGCCGCGGTGGAGTCTCGGTGCCCGGTAACTCGCAGCGCCGCGGGGCCCGCCGCAACCCCGGGT
>JBKOWA010000111.1:0-7373 GCA_046724155.1 Actinomycetota bacterium | reverse complement strand
GGGCCGCACGCTCGTCCGGTGCCAGCGGGTACGTGGCACCCGGCGCGGGGTCGTGTTCGGGCAGGTAGCGCGGCTGCTCGAACGTCCCGGGCCGGTACGGTCGGCCGGTCTCCTCCGGCTCGTAGTCCGGGCCCGCGTCGTACCGTGAGCCGCCGTAACCGGGACCGTCGAACGCGGGACCGCCGTACTCCGGCTCGCCGTACCCCGGCCCGGCCGTGCCGAACTGCCCGGTCCCGTCCATCGGCTCCAGGCCCGCCGGCCGGTCCGCCTCCTCCGGCGGTCGCCGGCTGCGCAGCGCCAGCGCGAGCAGCAGGAGCAGCACGGCGGCCGCCCCGTAGGCGATCAGGCCGGCGTTGTAGCGGACCAGGCCGGCCCCGGCGGCGTCCCCGGCCGACGCCGTCCGCAGCTGGAACCACCGGACGGTGGCATCGACCGCCACCGCCACCGCGGCACCGAAGGCCACGCCCGCGGGGATGGCACCACGCCGGCCGGTGGCCACGCCCACCGCGCCGACGGCCAGGCTGAGCCCGGCGACCAGCACCGCCGTGGTCCAACCGCGCACATCCGGGTCGGTGAGCGTCTGGAAGTAGCCGGTGGCCGGCACCGGCACCGCGCTGCCCGGGGCCACCCGCACCCCCACCAGCCAGCCGTACAGCATGCCGCCGATGCCGAGGACGGCCAGCATCGAGGCCGGCCAGCCCGCGGCCGGCTCGCCGCGGCCGCCGATCTGCCCGAGCACCAGCAGCGCCGCCAGCAGCCCGACAGTGCTACCGCCGAGCATCAGCCAGCCGCCGAGCCCGATGGCCGCCATCCCCTCGGCACGCACCTGCCCGTCCAGCCGCAGCCCGAGGGCGGCGTTCACGGTAGCCAGCAGCAGGCCCGGCACCGCGACCGCGCCCAGGCAGGTACGACCGAAGGCGGTGCGGGCGAACACCATCGCGGCCAGCCCGAAGGCGGCGAGCGCGATGGCCAGCCCGAGGTAGACCCGCCAGTCCGGCAGCAACTGTGAGTTGTCTCGCAGTGGCGGGTCCTTGCTCGTGTAGTCCTGGAACAGACCGATCCCGACCGCGGCACCGCCCATTGTGGCGAGCAGCCCGGTCAGGATCGGCAGCCCGGTGGCGGGCCGCGTTGGTCGTTCGTCGAGGTCGTCGCGCTCAAGCGTGGTCAGCGGGTCCATGAGATCTCTCCGGTACGGCGCTGGGTTCCGTGGACGCTATCTCACCCACCAACCGGACACTAGCGGTGCCGCCCACCGAGCCGCCGGCCGCCGGCTGGCGGAAAATGGCCTGCGTCCCGAGGGAATCGGGACGGCCGGTGCGGTGTTGACCGCCTCGTACCTCGCGAGTACTCGGAGAGCGGATGACTGGTAACGCAACGCGCCCGGCCCGGCGGCGGACAGACCCCCTGAAGTGGCCAGACTGGTCGCCGGTGCCGGAGGCCGCCGCCGAGGTCGTATCCTCGCCAGGCGAGGACGTCGGCGCGACGACGGGAGCACAGGTGGCCGGGTCTGCTCAGGAGACCGCGGAGCAACGGCGGGATCGGTTCGAGCGCGACGCGTTGCCGTACCTCGACCAGCTCTACGCTGCCGCCATGCGGATGACCCGCAACCCGGCCGACGCCGAGGACCTGGTGCAGGAGACGTTCGTCAAGGCGTACGGGAACTTCCACCAGTTCGCCGAGGGCACCAACCTCAAGGCCTGGCTGTACCGGATCCTCACCAACACCTTCATCAACACCTACCGCAAGCGGCAGCGCCAGCCCCAGCAGGCGAACACCGACACGGTCGAGGACTGGCAGCTCGCCGCGGCGGAGTCGCACACCTCGACGGGCCTGCGGTCGGCGGAGATGGAGGCGTTGGACCACCTGCCCGACACCGACGTCAAGGAAGCCCTGCAGAAGCTGCCCGAGGACTTCCGGCTGGCCGTCTACCTGGCCGACGTTGAGGGGTTCTCCTACAAGGAGATCGCGGAGATCATGGAAACCCCGATCGGCACCGTGATGTCGCGGCTGCACCGGGGGCGCCGTGGCCTGCAGCGGCTGCTCACCGACTACGCCCGCGAGCGCGGCCTGGTCCGGGCCGCGGCGGATGGCCCTCAGGAGGAGTCGTGAGCTGCGGGAGCCCGCACGAGACACCGTGCAACGAGGTCCTCGCCGAGGTGTTCACCTTCCTCGACAACGAGTGCGACGACCGCCAGCGGGCCCGGATCAAGCAGCACCTGGACGAGTGCTCGCCGTGCCTGCGGCAGTACGGCATCGAGGACGAGGTGAAGGAGCTGGTGCACCGCAAGTGCGGCGGTGACCGGGCCCCCGACTCGCTGAAGTCCCGGGTCCGCCTCCGCATCACCGAGATGGTGGTCACGGAGACCTCGACCACCCTCGAGACCACCACCGACTGATCACCAAGGAGCCCCGGGCCGCCAGACGGGGGCCGGGTCGGCTGCCGGCCGGCCGCTCGGCCGCGGACCGGGTGGTGCCCGTTCCACGCGCGAGCGTGTCCGAGAGGTCGCGAGCTTCGACAATTCCTCGCGACCGACAAGAAACCGAACGATGCCGGGCGCGTGCTCGGTACGCCCACCGGGTAGTCGAGCCGAGCCGGGGCCGGCCGGGACGACGTTGTCGTGGCTAGGGCCGGACAGTCATAGGCAGCATGTCCGGATAGCGCAGGGTCGCCCGGGGCACGCGAGTCGGGGGGCCTGCCGACCGGGGCCTGCCGGGCGCGCCGAGCAGGGCGGTGACCAGCGCACGGACGACGATCCGGGCGAGCATCGCGCCGGTGCATGCGTGCGGTCCCCAACCGAGAGACAGATGCCGGTTCGGGGTGCGGTCAAGCACCAGGTCGTCCGGTGTCGGGAAACGCTCCGGATCCCGGTTGGCGGCACCGAAGAGGGTCAGGACGACCTGGCCGCGTTCGATGATCGAACCGTCGATTTTGGTCTGCTCAGCACAGGCTCGGCTGGTGCCCTGGACGGTGGCGTCATACCGCATCAGCTCGTCGACTCCGGTGCCGTGCAGCGCCGGGTCCCGCATCCGATCCAGCGCCTCCGGTCTCTCCAGCAATCCCAGCACCGCGTTGGCGGCCGCGCCGACCGTCGTGCTGAACCCGGCCAGGAACAGAACTCGCACGCTGTTCCATACTGATTCCTCAGAGACGCCGGCCGTGGCGGCGCCGGCCAGTACCTGTGCCAGCAGACCGGGCTGGCGTCTGGCGGTGAACCAGTCGACGATGAGCGCGTTGATCTCGCGGCGGGCCGCCAGGGCAGGCTCGAGGACATCGGGCAGTAGGCCGGCATCCATGCCGCGGACAACGGCATCCGACAAGGAGGCGAAGGATGCCACCGGGGGTGGATCAACGCCGAGCAGCTGGCAGACCGCGCCAAGCGCTACAGGTCGTGCCACCTCGGCGGTGAAGTCAAACGACGCCTCGCCGGACAGGCGGCCGAACGCCGCAGCGGCGCTGAGCGCGGCGCAGTTGCCGATCGCGTCGAGGTCCTGGGCCCGGAAGGCCGTGGTGAACAGCCGCCGTAATGGTGTGTGGTCCGGCGGGTCCAGCTCTTGCATGCTGGCGACGGTGGCGGGTGTCTGGTAACCCGCCCGCCGCCAGTCGCTGGTAAACCGGTGCGTGTCGTTGAGCACCGCCACGCAGTCGCGGTGCCTGGTCAGGACCCATGAGTCCAGCCGGTCACTCCAAAATACGGGCGACTCGTCGCGAAGCATTTTGTAGACCGGATACGGATCCGCGATCGTCGCCGGGTGCAGCGGATCGTAATCGCTCACATTACCCTCTCCTCGGCCGGTTGCCCGGTGGACGTTTCGCTGGAATGCGGGTGTGGCCCTGGTGAAACCGGGCCACACCCGGCGATCATCACCAGAGGTAACGCATGGCTGCCTCCTCTCCTCCTGGTCGAGACAGCGTCGGGCCGCACGACACGAGTGCCGTTCTCCGACGCTGTGGCGGCCGACTTCGCCGCTGCTCAGTGGACTCTCCCACCCGTAACTCGCTACGTTGGCAAACCTGCCTGCTGTTCTCCGGAGCACATTCGGCGGATCGCCACTTCGTTTATCTCGCACACGACCCACCCGCACGGCGACGTCATCAGACCGAAGGGCGACCTCATGTCCACATGTTGTGAGCGTCAGCTGTCGCTGGATCGTCAAATGACGTTGGGCCGGACACGCGATGCGTTGTCAATGCCCGCACAACCGACACGCTACAGGCGGTCCTTAGAATAGGATGACAACGCCTGTCCGGGCCGTCATCTCACGTTGCCAGCCTCGTCACCGAGCTGCGCAGATGCGAGCCGGTGCTGGCCCACCCGCAGTTCGTCACCAGCGACGACGAGCCACCGCGGCCCCGCGTATACCTCCGGCCACCTCACCTCAGCCATCGACGCGGCGGACGAGGCTACCGCTGGGCGTGCGCCGGCTACAGCGGTGCGATTGTGGACTCGACCGCGTGCAGCCGGCGCTGCGCGACTGCCTGGTACTGCTCGGGGGCGGACGGCATGCCGACGTGCTCGATCATGAAGGACGCGGAGACCGCGGCGAGCGCTCCCGCCTGGACAGCGTTGCCGCTGCGCAGCCATCCTGCGCACAGCCCGCCGCCGTAGCTGTTTCCGGCGCCGGTCGGGTCCGCCACGTGCACCGGCACCGCAGGGATGTGCCAGCTGCGGTCGTCGTGCCGGCTCCAGACATAGGAGCCGTGCTCGTCGTGCCGGACCGCGACCAGTGCGGGCCCCAGCCGTGACCAGTGCTTCAGCACTCGCCGTGGGTCGTCGGTGCCGGCGATACCGCTGGCGGATGGCCAGTCCGGAGTCACCAGGTCGACCTGCGGGAGCAACGCCACGATCTCCTCCCGGTTGGTCCACCCGCCGATGTCGATCAGCGGTTCGAGCGACAGCAGCGCACCGCGCGTACGCAGCGCGAGGGCGGTCGCGACCATCGGTTCGTCGGCATACTCGGTGATCAGGTGAACCACCCGGGGACGCCGGTAGGCGGCCGGCAGGTCCAGTGGCCGCGAAAGCAGGCGAGCCCAACTTTCGGGCTCGGTAGCGTCCCGACGCTGCGCGGCGTGGGGCTGCCCCTGCGCCGCTTGCGGCTGCGGCACGCGCCAGCCGTCGAATACCCGGCGGGCTCGCAAGGTGGCGGCGTCCTCGTAGTAGGCGACCCCGTTCAGGTCCACACCCAGTGCCGCCAGCGCCGAACGGTGTCCGCTCTCCAGATCCGCACCGGCACGCGACAACAACCCCACCGAGTCGTTCCACAGCCGGGCCCCGAACGCGGCCTGCGGGCCGCCGCCGCCGAGCAGCCCGCGGGCGATCGAGCCGTCGTCCCGCCGGATGTCATCGAGGATGATCTTTCCGTAGATGACGACGTCGAGCATGCTGCCACCTCGCCCGGTAGGACCGTGCGCCGGCAGCCCGTCGAGCCTGGACAGCCGGCCCCCGGCAGCCTCGCCGCGCCCGCCGTGCCCACTAGGGTCAGCGGGAGGGGGCCTACGCGGATAGTTTGCGCCAGGTGCACCGAAAATGGGGGATATCCGGTCGGAAGAGGGTTGATCGTGTTCGAGACGGTGCTGGTGGCCAACCGGGGTGAGATCGCTGTCCGGATCATCCGGACGCTGCACCGGCTCGGGGTCAAGGCGGTCGCGGTGTACTCCGCGGCCGACGAGCATGCCCGGCACGTGCGGGAGGCGGACGAGGCGGTGCTGATCGGGCCGGCGCCGGCCGCCGGGTCGTACCTGAACGCCGAGGCCGTGCTGGAGGCGGCGGGGGTCAGCGGGGCGCAGGCGGTGCACCCCGGCTACGGGTTCCTGGCCGAGAACGCCGGCTTCGCCCGGCAGGTGGAGCAGGCCGGGCTGGCCTGGGTCGGGCCGCCGGCCGGGGTGATCGAGACCATGGGCGACAAGGTGGGAGCCCGCAACGCCATGGCCGCCGCCGGCGTGCCGGTCGCGCCCGGCACCACCGAGCCGGTCACCGACCTGGCGGCCGCCGAGCAGGCCGCCGACCGGCTGGGCTACCCGCTGATGGTCAAGGCCGCGGCGGGCGGCGGCGGCATCGGCATGTCCGCGGTGACCGACCCGGGGCAGCTGCGGGCCGCGTTCGAGACCGCGCAGGCCAGGGCGGAGCGGTTCTTCGGCTCGCCGGCGATCCTGCTGGAGCGGTACGTGCAGCCGGCCCGGCACATCGAGGTGCAGGTGCTGGGGCTGCCCGGCGGCCGGGTGGTGGCGCTGGGGGAGCGCGAGTGCTCGGTGCAGCGCCGGCACCAGAAGGTGCTGGAGGAGGCGCCGGCCCCCGGGCTGGACCCCAAGCTGCGTGCCGACATGCTGGCCGCGGCGGCCCGCGGCGCGTGGGCGGTCGGCTACGAGAACGCCGGCACGATGGAGTTCCTGCTCGACCCGGTGGCGGGGGAGTTCCTGTTCCTGGAGATGAACACCCGGCTGCAGGTCGAGCACCCGGTGACCGAGCTGGTGACCGGGCTGGACCTGGTCGCGGAGCAGTTGCGGGTCGCCGCCGGGCAGCCGCCGGGGTTCGACCCGGACGCGCCGCCCCAGCCGGTCGGGCACGCGGTGGAGTTCCGGGTCTACGCCGAGGACCCGGTGCGGTTCCTGCCCAGCCCGGGCCGGATCGCCGGCTGGCACGAGCCGTCCGGGGAGGGGGTGCGGGTGGACGCCGGGTACGCCGCCGGAGACACCGTCACCCCGTACTACGACCCACTGCTGGCCAAGCTCTGCGCCTACGGCTCGGACCGGGCGCAGGCGTTGGACCGGCTGGGTGCCGCCGCCGCGGACTTCCGCGTCGAGGGCCCGCGCTGCAACCTGCCGCTGGTCGCCGAGCTGCTGGCCGACCCGGCCTTCCAGGCGGGCGACTACGACACCGGATTGATCAGCCGGATGCGGGAGTGAAGATCGCGCCGCTGCGTGGTTGGATGCACCGGACGGCGCGGCGCGGCGGCAGCGGGTGAGCATCGCAGCGAGGAACGAGCGGGCCGCGCAGCGGGGCGTGGAGCCGGGCACCGGAGTAGCGCCGAGCACCGGGTAGCGGCCGAGTACTGGGTAGCGAAGGAGCAAGGCATGACCGAGCACCGCGCCGAGATGGTGGCGAACGTCTGGAAGGTCGTGGCCCACGAGGGCGACAGCGTCCAGGCCGGCGACACCCTGGTGATCCTGGAGTCCATGAAGATGGAGATCCCGGTGGTCAGCGAGGTCGCCGGCACGGTCGGCAAGCTGCCGGTGCACGAGGGTGACGTCGTCCAGGAAGGCGACCTGATAGCCGACGTGGACAGCGACGGCGCGTAACGCCCCGACCCGGACAGCCGTCCGGGCAGTCCGGCCTGGCGCCAGGCCGGAAACTTGTGGACGCGACACGCCTTCCAAG
>JBKOWA010000579.1:0-3924 GCA_046724155.1 Actinomycetota bacterium | reverse complement strand
GCGGCATCGTGGGTCGCCGGGTCACGGTCCGCGACCTGCAGGCCGCCAAGGACCGGGGTGAGCGGTGGCCGATGCTCACCGCGTACGACTACTCCACCGGCCGGGTCTTCGACGAGGCCGGCATCCCGGTGCTGCTCGTCGGCGACTCCGCGGCGAACGTGGTGTACGGCTACGACAGCACGGTGCCGGTGACCATGGAGGAGCTGCTGCCGCTGGTGCGTGCGGTGGTGCGCGGCACCGAGCGGGCGCTGGTGGTCGGCGACCTGCCGTTCGGCAGCTACCAGGCCGGGCCGGCGCAGGCGCTGGAGTCGGCGGCGCGGTTCCTCAAGGACGGCAGGGCGCAGGCGGTCAAGCTGGAGGGCGGCCGCCGGGTGGTACCGCAGGTGCGGGCCCTGGTGGAGGCCGGGGTGCCGGTCATGGCGCACCTCGGGCTCACCCCGCAGAGCGTGAACGTGCTGGGCGGGTACCGGGTACAGGGCCGCGGCGCGGCCGGTGACGAACTGGTCACCGACGCCCTGGCGTTGCAGGAGGCCGGGGCGTTCTCGGTGGTGCTCGAGGTGGTGCCGGCCGACCTGGCGCGGCGGATCACCGCCGAGCTGACCATCCCGACCATCGGCATCGGCGCCGGGATCAGCTGCGACGCGCAGGTGCTCGTCTGGCAGGACATGGCCGGGCTGCGCTTCGGCGAGAAGGCACCCAAGTTCGTCAAGGCGTACGCGGAGCTGTCCCGGATCCTTGGCGACGCGGCGCACCGGTACGCCGAGGAGGTCCGCGCCGGGACATACCCGGGGCTCGAGCACAGCTACCGCTGACCGCTGGGTAGGCGGTCGCCCGCATGCCCGGTTAGGGGGCAGCTGGACGACCGCTGGCGTCGCCGACCGACAGCGGGTGAAACCCGCCGGTCTGCCGAACGCCCCGACCCGGGCCGCTGCCGAGGACCGCGGCCCGGGTCGGCCATCCAGCCGGCGGCATTGCCTCCACGCCACCGGCTCGTCACGCTTGTCGGCATGACCACCGCAGGGCAGCCGTCCATCGCCACCCGGCAGACGACCTGGGCCGCCGGCGACTTCCACCAGATCAGCACTCAGCAGGTCATCGTCGGGGAGTGGTTGTGCGAGGCGGCCGAGGTGCACGCCGGCGAGCACGTGCTGGACGTGGCGTCCGGATCGGGCAACGCCGCCATGGCCGCGGCCCGCAGGCACGCCGAGGTGACCGCCGTGGACTTCGTGCCGGCGCTGCTCGACCGCGCCCGGCTGCGGGCTGATGCCGAAGGGTTGCGGCTGCAGGCCGACATCGGCGACGCCCAGGCGCTGCCCTACGCCGAGCACCGCTTCGACGTCGTGGTCTCGACGTTCGGAGTGATGTTCGCGCCCGACCAGCAACGGGCCGCGGACGAGCTGCTGCGGGTGTGCCGGCACAGTGGGCGTATCGCGCTGGCCAGCTGGTTGCCGGACTCACTGCTCGGCGAGCAGTTCGGCATCATCGTGGACTTCCAGGGCTGCCCGGATCCCCCGCCGAGCCCCACCCGCTGGGGTACCGAAGAGGGCGTGCGCGAGCTGCTCGGCCACCACGCCGTCTCGATCAGAACCCGTGTGCGCTCCGCGTACGCCAGCTACCGCTCGATCGACCACGTGCTGCAGGTGTTCACCGAATCCTACGGGCCGATCCTGGCGCTGCTGGACACCCTCACGCCGGAGGACAAGGCGGAGTTCAAGCGGGAGCTGGCGACGCTGTGGAGCCGTTACAACGAGGCCACCGATGATACGGTGCTGGTGCATTCAAGGTACCTGGAGGCCGTCGTCATCCGGGACTGACGCGCCGCCTGCGGGTGCGCCGGCCGCTCAGCTGGCCGCCATGGCGAGCTGCTGTTCGAGCACCTGCCTGGCCTCCGCCAGGGACGGCCCGTACCAGAACAGGTGCCGCCCGGAGAGCAGGGCGACATCCAGCCCCGGGAACTCCTCCGGGCCGTCGTCCGGCCCGAACGGGTACGGCTCGTCCGGCAGCACCACCAGGTCGGCGCCGCTGGCCAGGATGTCGGCGGTACTGACCTTGGGGTACCGCTCGGGCGACGCGCCGAAGGCGTTGCCGATGCCAAGCTGGCGCAGCACGTCGCCGCCGAAGGTGCCGGCGCCCACTACCCGCCAGGGCCGCCGCCAGATCGGCACCGCGGCGATCCGCCGGGGTGCCGAGTCGCCGTGGCCGGCCGCCCAGGCGTCGCGCGCCCGGTCGAGCCAGCCGGGCGGAGTCAGCCCGCAGGCGGCCAGCATCCGGCGCAGGCTGGTGAACGCTGCGGCCAACGTGGTGGGTGCGGTCACCCAGACCGGGATGCCGGCGGCGCGCAGCTCGGCCAGGTCCTCCGGCCGGTTTTCCTCCGCATTGGCCAGCACCAGGTCGGGGTTCAGGGCCCGGACGGCGGCCAGGTCCGGGAAGCGACTGCCCCCGACCCTGGCCACGTCGAGATCTGCCGGATGCGTGCAGTAGTCGGTTGCGCCGACCAGCAGCGCAGGGTCGGTGACGGCCAGCGCTTCGGTCAGGGACGGCACCAGGGACACCACACGGCGGGGATGCTCGGCCAACGCGACGCGATCTCCCAGGTCGTCGTTAGCCCAGCCCGACGCGCCCCAGCCCGGCGCGCCCCGGCCCGCCGCGCCGACGCCAGCCGCCGCTCGACGATCCCCCGCTGCCGGCACGGCGCCCGCAGCAACGCGCTCACCAGCTACTGGCGCAGTGCCCTGAGGGTTACTCGTCACCGGCCCATCCTCTCCCGGACCCGCCAACGACTGTCCCGGCTCCCCGGTGTCCGGCGGCAGGGGTCACACGTCGGTGATCCGCAGGCCGGCGTGCGCCCTGTACCGGCGGTTGATCGAGATCAGGTTGGCGGTCAGCGCCTCGACCTGGCGGGCGTTACGCAGCCGCCCCGCGTACAGCCCTCGCATGCCGGGGATCAACCCGGCCAGCGCCTGCACGGTCTCGGTGGCCGCCCGGTCGTCGCCGAGCACCAGGACGTCGAGGTCGAAGCTGGTGATCGCGGGGTCGGTCAACAGCACGGCGGACACGTGGTGGAACGCGGCCACCACCCGGGACTCGGGCAGCAGCGTGGCGGCCTGCTCCGCGGCGCTGCCCTCGGGAACCGGCAGCGCGAAGGCCCCCCGCGCGTCGAAGCCGAGCGGGTTCACGCAGTCCACGACGATCTTCCCGGCCAGCTCGGTGGGCAGGCTCTGCAGCGTCACGGCGTGCCCCTCCCAGGGGACCGCGACGATCACCAGGTCCGCCTGGCCGGCGGCGTCCGCGTTGGCGAGCCCACGGACCGCCGGGTCGGAGCCCAATGCGGCGTTGAGCTCGGCGGCGGCCTTCTCCGCCCGGTCGACCGAGCGGGAGCCGATCAGCACCGGCAGACCAGCCTGGGCGAACCGACGGGCCAGCCCCTGCCCCTGGTCGCCGGTGCCACCCAGCACAGCTATGGTCAACCCCCGGACATCGTCGTCTCTCACGTGCCCCTCCTTGGTCTCTCCCACCATCTGACGCCGTTCCCAAGCACTGTTCCCCAAGCACTGACGCCGTTCCCCGAGCAGCAGGAACCGGGTCTTCTCACTCGACCCGCGGCTGGGCTCGAACCTGCCGGCTCGCGGCCCATGGCACGGGTGGCGGTCAGGATCCACCGCAGCGCCAGGATCCACGTTCGACCGCCAGGATTCCAACCTTCGGGTAGTTGCGAGTCGAAGGCGGCTCGACGAATCCCGGTCCCACCATAGACGTGAGGGGCCCTGGAAACGCGAGGAGCCTGTGGTGATCCCGTAGCCGGGTGATCCCGTAGCCCGGTGATCCCGTAGCCGGGCGGGTGTGCCGAGGCCGGGCGGGTGTGCCGAGGCCGGGCGGGTGTGCCGAGCGAGCCTGGACACGTAGGCGGTCTGGACATGTGGGTGG
>JBKOWA010000263.1:0-7419 GCA_046724155.1 Actinomycetota bacterium | reverse complement strand
GGTCCTGCTCGGGCACCACCCGGAGCGGCTGGAGATGGCTCGCCGGTTCGGGGTCAGCGAGGCGGTGTACGGTCGCGGCGAAGAGGCGATCGAGCAGTTCATGAGCGTCTCCGGCGGTGCCGACTGCGTGCTGGAGTGCGTCGGTGCGCAGTCCGCGCTGGACACCGCGGTCAAGATCGCGAAGGACGGCGCGACGATCGGCTACGTCGGCACCCCGCACCTGGTGGACGGGGTCGGCCTGGAGCTGCTGTTCGGCCGCAACATCGCGCTGGCCGGCGGCGTCGCCCCGGCGCGGGCGTACCTGCCGGAGCTGCTCAGCGACGTGCTGGCCGGCCAGCTGGACGCCAGCGAGCTGTTCGAGCTGAGCCTGCCGCTGCGGGACGTGGCCGACGGCTACGTGGCGATGGACACCCGCAAGGCGCTCAAGGTCCACCTCGAGACGTGACCACCAGGCTCCTGGCGGCTGCCGCGGTGGTCGCCGGAGCTGCCGGCCTGCTGGCCGCCGCCGGCTGCTCGTCCACCCCCGCCGGACCGGCGCCGCACGCTACCCGGGCCACCGAGGTGGCGCCGCGGCCCACCGTCACCCCGCCGGACGCCACCTGCGGTCGCCTGGAGATCCGGGTGCTCGGCGTCCAGGGCGGTCGGCCGGTGATCGTCGGGACGCACGCCGAGTGGCCGTCACGCGCCGGGCAGTTCGTCCGGGTGCGGGTGTCCGCCACGAACCTGGACGGGACGTTTCACACGTTCCACGCCCTGCGCAGCCCGATCATCGACGCGGGCGGCACCAGCACCCTGCCGAACCGGCAGGCCATGCTGATCAAGCGGCAGAACGAGGACGTGTCGCTCGGCGGGGAGAACCAGGCCCGGTTCGATCTCTGGTACGACCTGCCGCCCACCGCCCGGCCGGTCCGGCTGGTGCTGCTGCAGGACCTGGGCTGCGCCCGCCCGATGCCGTTGCCGGCGATGGCCGAGCAGTGACCGGCTCAGAGCCTGTTGGCAGCAGGCGCTCAGGCGAAGACGGCGAACCACACCGCCACGTAGTGGCATACCGCCGCGACGATGGTGCACAGGTGGAACACCTCGTGGTAGCCGAACAAGCGCGGCACCGGGTCCGGCCAGCGGGCCGCGTACACCACCGCGCCGATGCTGTACAGCGCGCCGCCGACCGCGAGCAGCACGATCCCGGCCACCCCGACGCCGTGCAGCAGCGGCGGGAACACGAAGGCGGCCACCCAGCCGAGCGCGAGGTACAGCGGGACACCGAGCGCGCGCGGGGCGTGCGGCCAGGCCGTCTTCAGCAGGACCCCGGCGGCGGCCCCCGACCAGACCACGGCCAGCACCACCCGGCCGGTGTGCCAGGGCAGCGCCAGCAGCGCGAACGGGGTGTAGGTGCCGGCGATCAGCACGAAGATCATCGAGTGGTCCAGCCGTTGCATCACGGCCTGGCCGCGGTCGGACCACCGCAGCCGGTGGTAGGTCGCGCTGGTGCCGAACATGGCGATCACGGTGAGCGCGTACACCGCGGTGGCGAGGCCGGCGCGCTGACCGCGGGCGGCGCCGGCAACCACGATGAGCGCTGTTCCGGTGGCGACCGAGACGGTGCCGGCCCAGACGTGCAGCCAGCCGCGCAGCCGGGGCCGGACCGGAGCGGGCGGTGCCTTGATGATCGCGTCCACCCGGCCAGGTTATGACACCGTAGGTTACGGCCGGGGTAGGTGGGGCGGGTGCCGGGGCCGCCGTGCGAGCGCGGCGGGTCCGCGTACGCTGGAGCGCCGTGGCTCCGCGTCAGCTCGTCTACTCGCTCTACGAACGCCGGCTGCTCGCCCAGCTCGCCGGCCGGCCGATACCCCGGCACGTCGCCGTCATGCTGGACGGCAACCGCCGGTGGGCGCGCGAGGCCGGCTTCGAGGACGTCAGCCACGGTCACCGCCGCGGCGCCGACAAGATCGCCGACCTGCTGGCCTGGTGCCGGGCCGCCGGCATCGACGTGGTAACGCTGTGGCTGCTGTCCACCGACAACCTGTCCCGCCCGGCCGCCGAGCTGGAGCCGCTGCTGGAGATCATCGAGGACGTGGTGGACAGCCTGGCCGCGGTGCACGCGCCGTGGCAGGTCCGGGTCGTCGGCGCGCTGGACCTGCTGCCGTCCCGCACCGCCCAGGTGCTGAAGGCGGCCGAGGGACGCACCCGGAGCAAGCCGGGGCTGGTGGTGAACGTGGCGGTCGGCTACGGCGGCCGGCAGGAGATCGCCGATGCGGTGCGGTCGCTGCTCATGGAGCACGCCGCGCGCGGCACCACCATCGAGGAGCTGGCCGAGGTGCTGGACGTGGACCACATCGCCGAGCACCTGTACACCAGGGGCCAGCCGGACCCGGACCTGGTGATCCGCACCAGCGGCGAGCAGCGGCTGTCCGGGTTCCTGCTCTGGCAGAGCGCGCACTCGGAGTACTACTTCTGCGACACCTACTGGCCGGACTTCCGCCGGGTGGACTTCCTCCGCGCGCTGCGCGACTACGGCCGCCGGCACCGCCGCTACGGCGGCTGACCGGGTCCGCTGCCGGATGCCGTGGCCGCCGCCGGAACCGGGCCGGCCGTTCGATCTGGAGGACTGCGGCATCTGGAAGAGTGGGGCCATGGACGTCGTCGCCGAGTACCTGCGCCTTGGCCTGCGGTTCGACCGGCTGGAGGAGGGCTTCGTCGACGCGTACACCGGCGACCCGGCGCTGCGTCGGGAGGTGGACAACGAGCAGCCGCCGCAGCCGCAGGTGATGGCGGCCCGGGCCCGGGAGCTCCTCGCCGGGCTGCCGGAGGCCGGGCTGCCCGCGGACCGGGTGCGGTTCCTGGCCGGGCAGCTCGCCGCGCTGGAGGTCAGCGCGCGCAAGTTCGCCGGCGACGAGGTGAACTTCGTCGACGAGGTCGCCGCGTACTTCCAGGTACGGCCGGAGCCCGGCGATCCCGACCGCTACGCGGCCGTGCACGCCGAGCTGGACCGGCTGCTTCCGGGCAACGGCCCGCTCACCGAGCGGTACGCCGAGTTCCGCAAGCGTGACGAGTGCCCGCCGGCCAAGCTCGAGCCGGTGGTGAAGGCGATGCACAGCGCCCTGCGCGACGTGGTGCGCTCCGGGTACGGCCTGCCCGAGCTGGAGACGGTCGAGTTCGTGGTGGTCACCGACAAGCCGTGGAGCGGCTTCAACTACTACCTCGGCAACTACCGGTCCCGGGTCGCGGTGAACGCCGACCTGCCGCACCGGCTGGCCCACCTGCCGCACCTGGTGGCGCACGAGTCCTACCCCGGGCACCACACCGAGCACTGCCGCAAGGAACGCGGGCTGGTCAAGTCGGACGGCCGCCTCGAGCACCAGATCTTCCTGGTGAACACCCCGGAGTGCCTGATGGCCGAGGGGCTGGCCGACCTCGGCATCGCCGCCTCGGCGGGCCCCGGCTGGGGGGCGTGGGCCGAGGAGATCTACGCGGACCTCGGGCTGGCGTTCGACGGGGAGCTGACCGAGCGGGTGCAGGAGGCGGTGCTCGGCCTGGACACGGTCCGGCAGGACGCCGCGCTGCTGCTGCATGACCGCAGACGCAGCCAGGACGAGGTGGTGGCGTACCTGACCCGATGGCTGATGACCAGCGAGGAGCGGGCCCGCCAGTCGCTGCGGTTCCTGTCCCACCCGCTGTGGCGGGCGTACACCTCGACCTATGTCGAGGGCTACCGGCTGCTGTCCGGCTGGCTGGACGCGCGCCCGGCGGGGCAGCCGTTGGCCGACCGTTTCGTCCGGTTGCTGGACGAGCCGCTCACCCCCGCCGCCGTGCTGGCCGAGCTGCAGTGACCTCCGGCAGTGCCGCCGGCGTCCCCGCCGGCCGGGCGGTAGCCGCTGCTGGTGCGTTTCCGCGGAACGCGACCGGTGCGTAGCGGCCTCGTGCGGTAGGTCCACTATCCGGTGGTTCGACGACACCCGTTCGTGTTGCCGGTGGGCCGATCGGGCTCAACCTGTATCAGCCGAATGCGGGATCATCGGGCACGGTGCGGGCAGAGTGCCGTGTCTCGCTCGCCAGGAGCCCCGCCGACCCGTACCGTCGTGCTCGCGGCTCGCATCCAACGAGCCGCCCGGGGAGGTCCCTACGGTGTCGGTCACCCATCGACGCGAACCCGAGGGGGCCGGCATCTGCCCCCCGCGCGGGTTCCCGGCGCAGGCGCGAGGCTGGCCGCGCGCTGTCGCCGGGGCTGCCTTGCGCGAGGGACGGGTCCGGACCCTCGAGCGAAGCGGGCGAGGTGCCGCGCCCGCCGGGAGAGCCCATGGCTGCTCGCCTTACCGCAGATGACGATGGCGTGGAACCGGCGCGGCTGAGCGACGGCCCGGCGCCCGCCGCCGCCACCGGTCCAACCCGCCGCACCTACGTGATCGACACCAGCGTGCTGCTGTCCGACCCGGGAGCGCTGTTCCGGTTCGCCGAGCACGAGGTGGTGCTGCCACTGGTGGTGATCACCGAGCTGGAGGGCAAGCGGCACCACCCCGAGCTGGGATGGTTCGCCCGGCAGTCGCTGCGGCTGCTGGACGACCTGCGGATCAGGCACGGCCGGCTGGACTCCCCCGTCCCGCTCGGGGACGGCGGCGGCGAGCTGCACGTGGAGCTGAACCACACCGACCCGGCCGTGCTGCCGCCGGGTTTCCGGGCGGACACCAACGACGCCCGGATCCTGGCCATCGCGCTGAACCTGGCCGCCGAGGGCCGGGACGTCACCCTGGTGACCAAGGACATGCCGCTGCGGGTCAAGGCGGCCTCGGTCGGCCTGACGGCGGACGAGTACCGCGCCCTGAACGTGGTGCAGACCGGTTGGACGGGGCTGGCGGAGCTGGAGGTCGCTGCCGAGGAGGTGTCGCGGCTGTACGAGGGCGAGCGGCTCGACCTGCCTGCCGCGGCCGAGCTGCCCTGCCACACCGGCCTGGTGCTCTCCTCGCCGCGGGGCTCGGCGCTGGCCCGGGTCACCCCGGACAAGCAGGTCCGGCTGGTCCGCGGCGACCGGGAGGCGTTCGGGCTGCACGGCCGGTCCGCCGAGCAGCGGATCGCCCTTGACCTGCTGCTCGACCCCGAGGTCGGCATCGTCTCGATGGGCGGCCGGGCCGGCACCGGCAAGTCGGCGCTGGCGCTGTGCGCCGGGCTGGAGTGCGTGCTGGAGCGCCGGCAGCACAAGAAGGTGGTGGTGTTCCGGCCGCTGTACGCGGTGGGCGGCCAGGAGCTGGGCTACCTGCCCGGCTCCGAGGGCGAGAAGATGGCGCCCTGGGCGCAGGCGGTGTTCGACACCCTGGGCGCGCTGGTTTCCCGGGACGTGATCGACGAGGTGCTGGACCGCGGCATGCTCGAGGTGCTGCCGCTGACCCACATCCGCGGCCGGTCGCTGCACGAGGCGTTCGTGATCGTGGACGAGGCGCAGTCGCTGGAGCGGCAGGTGCTGCTGACCGTGCTGTCCCGGCTGGGCACCGGGTCCCGGGTGGTGCTCACCCACGACGTGGCCCAGCGGGACAACCTGCGGGTCGGCCGGCACGACGGGGTGGCCGCCGTGATCGAGACCCTGAAGGGGCATCCGCTGTTCGCGCACGTCACGCTGACCCGGTCCGAACGCTCGCCGATCGCCGCGCTGGTCACCGAGATGCTGGAGGACATGCCGTCCTGAGCTTTAGAGCCTGTTGGTAAACCCTGCTGGCGGCGCCCCCGGCGTCCAGACGACGACCGGCTGCGTTGTCGTCGTCGCCGATACAACAACGGTATCGGCTCCTCCTCCGCCTTGCCGTGCTCGGGTGCGGGTGTCCCGCAGGGACATCGCCGCCTGGATCACCGGGTGCATCCACCGAGGGCTTACCAACAGACTCTTGGTTATTGGCCCGCGCCGGCGGCGCCGGTACGGGATAGTTCTCTGCCATGGAGCCGGTCTCTGCCGTAGCGCCGGCCACTGCCGTCGAGCCGGCTTCCGCCGTTGAACCGGTCTCAGCCATGGAGCCGGGACGGGCGTGGCTGCGGGGCGCGATGTGGGTGTTCCACCTGGCGCTGCCGCTGCTCGGGCTGTGGGTGCTGATAGCCCGGCCGGTGGCTGACCTGCACTGGGAGCACCACCCCGGTCACTTCTGGCTGATCGCCGCCGTCGCCGCTCTGAACCTGGCGCTGGCGGTGGTCGTGCTGCGCGCCGCGCTGCGCCACACCGACGGCCGGCTCTTCCTGGTGGCCTGCGCGTTCGCCGCCGCGGCCGGCTTCCTCGGGCTGCACGCACTGGCCACCCCCCACGTGCTGCTCGACCGCCCGAACGAGGGCTTCGCGCTGGCCTCGCCGGTCGGGCTGCTGGTGGCCGCGGTCTTCGCCCTGGCCTCGGCGGCGGACTTCACCCCCGAGCGGTCCGCCGCGCTGCTGCGCCGCCGGCACCTGCTGCTCGGCGGGCTGGCCGCGCTGCTGCTGGCCTGGGCGGTGGACAGCCTGCTCGGGCTGCCGCCGCTGTCGAAGGTGCCGGTCGCCGCGGACAACGGGCGGTACCTGCGCGGGCTGGCCGTGCCGGGAGTGGCGCTGTACGCGGCCGCCGCGCTGGACTACTACCTGGTGTACCGGCGGCGGCCCGCGGTCGTGCTGCTGTCGGTGCTCACTGCCTGGGCGCTGCTGGCCGAGTCCATGATCGCCATGGTGCTGTCCCGCAACTGGCGCCTTTCCTGGTGGGAGTGGCACCTGCTGATGGCCGCCGGTTTCGCCCTGGTGGCGTACAGCGCGTACGTGCAGTACCGCCGGGAGGGCACCGCGGCCGGGCTGTTCGACAGCATCGGGGCCGAGCACACCGCCCGCCGGATCCGGGCGGAGTACGGGGAGGCGCTGGACCGCCTGGTGCAGGCGATCGAGCAGCACACCGAGCCGGGTCGGCCCGACGAGCGGCTCGCGGCGGTGACCGCCGGGCTGTCCGACCGGTTCGGGCTGACCGAGCGGCAGGTGGCAGTGCTGGCCCGCGCCGCCGAGGCGCTGGCCGCCGAGCGGGAGCAGATCCGGCATCTGGACGCGCTGGTGGCGGTCGGCCGGGAGGCGCGCGCCGTCGGCAGCGAGGCCGACCTGCTGCGCACCGCGCTGGCCCGGATCAGCGCCGGCTTCGGCCGTGACGAGGTGCGCATCGGGCTGGTCACCGACGGGCGGCTGGTGTTCCCGGCCGAGCCTGGCGGCGCGCCAGCGGCAGGCGGTGCCGCGGCAAACGGGGCTGCTGTTGATAAGGCTGGGGTCGACAAGGTTGGGGTCGACAAGGTTGGGGCCGGTACGGCCGGGGCGGATGGGGCCGCCGAGCAGGCGCTGGCCACCCGGCAGCCGGTGCAGGCGGCCGACGACCGGTGGGTGCTGCCGCTGCTGGTCGAGGGCAAGCCGGCCGGCGTGCTGGCGGCCCGCCGGGTCCACGGCCGGTAC
>JBKOWA010000469.1:0-8505 GCA_046724155.1 Actinomycetota bacterium | reverse complement strand
TCACCATGCGCTGGACACCGACCGCCACCCGCGCCGCGAAGGGATCCATTCCCCGGTGCGTCCGGTACAGCACCTGCTCCGGGTTGAACGCCGAGGCCCAGCACGCCGCGACCCGGTCGGCCAGTTCCGTGCGCCGCACGTAGAGGAAACTGTCGGACAGCCCGGCGAACGGGTCGGCCGCCGAGTCCTCACCGGACCCGTGGTCGCCCGGCCGGGGCACGACGCAGGCCCGCACGGCAAGGAGCCCGTCGGGGCCGGCGATCTCGTCGAACCGGGCCTCCAGCTCCCGGCGCAGGTCCGCGGGTACGCCCACCTCCCGGATCCGGCGCCGGAGCTCCTGCGCCCGGTCCGGCGCCGGCCGCTCCACGGCCAGCGACGCAGTGACCTCGGGGCCGACCACGCGATCGAATACCGTCGCCGGCACGCACGCCAGCCGCGGTATCGCGAAACCGGCCCGGGCCATTTCAGCCTGGCGCGCGAACTTGTGCCCGAAAAGCTCCGGTCTGGCGATTGTCGACGCACTATCGACCAGCCAGTCAGACCCACCGTTCACCAAAGGTCTTACCTCCCGGCCGCGGCGACACATCTGCCCAAATCGCGCGCCCGCATCCAGGAGTGCGGGTCACGGATCCCCTGTGAACGCGATGGCCCAAAGTCTCACACGAACGGTCGAACGTCGCTTCTTGCAGGCTGCTGTCACGCTTTCCCGGCGACCGCTCTGCAGCGTAAGGTCGTCGTGCCGGGGAGGTCGCCTCGGGCCTGCGTCGCGCGCTGTCCGGCGCCGGCACACAGCGTGGTGGACCGTAGGTCCGGGCACGGGCACGTCGGTGTGGGTGGCGTCCGGCGACATGGCGGCCCCCAGCGGCGGTCACGGGAGAGGAGCAGTAGGTGAGGATCGGCCTGCACATCGCGGACTTCACCTATCCGAGCGGGCCCGCCGGGCTTGCCGACGACCTCACGCGCGTGGTCGTGGCGGCCGAGGAGGCGGGGTTCGGGCGGGTCAGCGTCATGGACCACGTCTGGCAGATTCCTGCGCTGGGCCCGCCCGAGCACGAGATGCTGGAGTCGTACACCACGCTCGGCTACCTTGCGGCGCGCACGTCGCGGGTCGAGCTGCTGGCCTGGGTCACGGCTGTCAGCTACCGGGAGCCGGGGATGCTCGCGAAGCTGGTGAGCACCCTCGACGTGCTGTCGAAGGGCCGGGCCTGGCTCGGCATCGGCGCCGCCTGGAACGGCGCGGAGGCCGAAGGGTTGGGGCTGCCGTTCCCGAGCACCGCCGAACGGTTCGAGCGCCTGGAGGAGACCCTGCAGATCTGCCTGCAGATGTGGAGCGACGACGACAGCCCGTACGTCGGCAGGCACTACCGGCTGGGCCGCACGCTCAACGTTCCGCAGCCGCTCCGGCGACCGCCGATCCTGATCGGCGGCGGCGGGGAGCAGAAGACCTTGCGCCTGGTGGCGCGCTATGCGCAGGCGTGCAACCTGTTCGCCGGGCCCGACCTGGAGCACAAGCTCGACGTCCTGCGCGGGCACTGCGCGACCGAGGGCCGCGACTACGACGAGATCGAGAAGACCGTCCTGCTGTCGATCGACCCCGGCGACAACGGCGAGAAGATCGACGACCTGCTCGCCCAGCTGCGGGAGCTCGCCCGGCTCGGCTTCGCCGAAGCGCACGGCTGGCTGCCGCGGCTCTGGGAGACCGAGCGGCTGAGGCTGATCGGCAAGGAGGTCGTGCCGGCGGCCGCCGCGCTCTGAACCCGCGCGTGCGACCGCACCCTGCGACACGCAGCGGCAACCCGAAAGCGATGCCAGGCGTAGCCCGATGTCAGCCGAAACGCAGCGGGAGCTCGTTGGGGCCGTTGATGCCGATCGGTGGGCGCCAGGTGACCGCCCGGCACCACCGGCGACCCGAAGGGCGTCGTCCTCACCCACCACAACGTGGTCTACCAGTCCGCCGCCCTGGACGTGACGCTCGATCTGCCGGCGCACGCCGAATCCCTGGCGTACCTTCCGCTGGCCCACGTCGCAGAGCGCATCCCCGGCATCTACCTGACGGTCTACCGGGCCGGGCACGTGCACGCGTGCCCGGACCCGACCCAGGTGATGGCGGCGTTGGGCCGGGTACGCCCGCTGGTGTTCTTCGGCGTGCCGAGGATGGCCACGCTGGCCGAGCACCCGCAGGTACTCGAGGCGATCCAGGCCGCCGTGGACACGGCGAACAGCGCACTGGCCAGAGTGGAGCAGGTCAAGCGGTTCGCGGTGCTGCCGACCGGGTGGACCCCCGAGTCCGGCGAGCTGACCCCCACCCTGAAGCTGCGCCGGCGGGTGGTCACCGACCGGTACGCCGAGGTCATCGAGCGGCTGTACGCCTGACGGCCGACCGCGGCAGGCACTGCCCCGGGATCTGATGCAGCTCACCTGCGTCGGTCGTGGTCATCCGCACTCCCTGCGCCCACTTGCCGCGTGCTGTTCGCGGAGTCGCCCTAAGCTGGGGCTGGCTGGTTGCAGCCTTCATGTGCGGGGGTCGGGTGGGGCATATGCCGAGGATTTTCATCAGCTATCGGGTGCGGGAGCAGACCGGGTACGCGGCATTGCTGGATCGCGTGCTGTCCGAGCGGTTCGGCCCGGAGACGGTGTTCCGGGACTTCCGGTCGGTTCAGCCGGGCGCTGATTTCGTGCAGGAGATCTTCAGTACCTTGCGCTCGTCCGCGGCGTTGCTTGCCGTGATCGGGCCGAGGTGGGTCGCCAGGGCGCGGGCGGCGCGGCACAGCGAGCACGGCGGGTACGACGACTGGGTACACCGGGAGATCGCGGAGGCATTCGCGCTCGGTGTGCGGGTGATACCGGTGCTGGTCGAGGACGCCGACCTGCCGAAGGAGGACGACCTGCCGGCGGACATCGCCGCGCTAAGCAGGTGCCAGGCCGTACGCATCCGGCACACCAACGTCGAGGACGACCTGAAACGCATCGTGGAGGCGGTGAGCCTGCTGCTGCCCGACCGGCAGCCGGCCCTGCCGGTGCAGCCTGGTGGCTACCAGCCGGAGCGGCCGGGCGCCGACGACCAGGTGACGCTGTTCCGGGTGGCCGGCACCGAGTGCCGGATCGGCGTGGTCAGCGGCAGCATCCGCCGGGTCCGGTTCGCCGACGTGTGGGTCAACTCCGAGAACACCGACATGGAGCCGCCCCGGATCACCGAGTTCTCCATCTCGGCGATCATCCGCTACGGCGGGGCCCGCCTGGACCAGGCCGGCCGGGTCACCGAAGACGTGATCGCCGACGAGCTGGCCGCCGCGGTGGGCCGGCGCCGGCCGGTAGCGCCGGGCACCGCCGTCGTCACCGGCGCCGGCCGGCTCACCGAGACGCACAACGTCAGGTTCGTGATCCACGTGGCAGGCGTGCAGGGCGAGCCCGGCGCCGGCTTCCGCCAGGTCCGCAACATCGAAGACTGCGTGACCAACGCCCTCGACCAGGCCGACCGGCTCACCCGCACCGGCCACCAGGCCAGCACGGTCCTCATCCCGGTGCTCGGCGTCGGGATGGGTGGCGGACCGGTCGAGCCCACCATCCGCCTGCTGCTCAACGCGGCCCTGGACTACCTGACCGCAACGCCGGACACAGCCCTGCACGCGGTGTACTTCCTCGCCTACACCGAGTCCGAGCACGCGGCATTCACCCACGTGATCGCCACCAACCGCCGCCTGTCACCGGTAGACCCACCACCCCGACCGAAATGAGGCCGCCCACTGCCGGTCCCGGTGACCAGAGCCAAAACTACGGCGGCGAACCGGTAGCGCTCCGGCCGCCGTACTGGTGGCCGCCGCGTGGCTCGACTGGCGAGCATTGGGCCGGCAACGCCGCCGGCAACGGGATACTGAGCGTCGGAGGTGGCCGGGAGGAGGAGGGTGCCATGCCGGGCGGTGGCGTTCCGCTCCGCGAGGGCGACCCGTCGTCGGTCGGCGGGTACCGGCTGTCGGCGCGGCTGGGCTGCGGCGGGATGGGCGTGGTCTACCTGGGGCACCCGGCCGGCGGCGGCCGGGTCGCGGTCAAGGTGCTGGTCGGGGAGCGCGCGTCGGACCCGGAGTGGCGGGCGCGGTTCCTCCGGGAGGTTGCCAACGCCCGCCGGGTGGCGCGGTTCTGCACCGCGCCGGTGCTCGACGCCGGGGTCGATGGGGACCGTCCGTACCTGGTCACCGAGTACGTGCCCGGGCTGACGCTGGCCCAGGTGGTGCAGGAGGCGGGGCCGCTGGGCGGGTCGGACCTGGAAGGGTTGGCGGTCGGGACGGCGGCCGCGCTGACCGCGATCCACGCCGCCGGGCTGGTCCACCGTGACCTGAAGCCCAGCAACGTGCTGATGTCCCCGGTCGGCCCGCGGGTGATCGACTTCGGCATCGCCCGCTACCTCGGCGACGCCACCGGCCCGTGGACGGCCCAGCTGGCCATCGGCACCCCCGGCTACGTGGCGCCGGAGCTGTGCACCGGCGGTCCGGTCACCGCGGCCGCCGACGTGTTCGCCTGGGGCGGGGTGATCGCGTTCGCCGGGACGGGACGGCCGCCGTTCGGGAACGGCGACCCGCACAGTGTGCTGTACCGGATCGTGCACGGCGAGCCGGACCTGGACGAGCTGGACGAGCAGGTGCGGCCGCTGGTCGCTGCGGCCACCGCGAAGAACCCGACCAGCCGGCCCAGCTCCCATGAGCTGCTGACCCGGCTGTGCGGCGCCTCGACCGTCGAGCCCGCGACCGTGCCCGCCGCCCTGCTGGGACGCGGCTGGGCCCCACCCCGGAGCCTGACGGACGGCCGGACCCTGATCGAGACCGCACCGCCGGTCGAGGCTGAATCTCGGGTCAAGACCGGGACGCTGGTCGCGGTCGGGCCCCCCGCGTCGGCCGACCACGCCTCGACGGCGGCCCGGGAGCCGTCCGGCCGGACCCCCACCCGCCGGCGAACCGTGCTCGGCGCCGCCGCCCTGGTGACTGCGCTGCTGGTCACGGCCGGGGTGATCGCGGCAACCCGGCTGGGCAGCCCGGCCGCGGCCTGCGACACCACCGGCGGCTCCGGCGGGCTGCACGCCGCCATCGCGCTGGACCAGACGGTCAGCCGCGGCACACCCTGCCCGGCCGCGGGCGTCCTGCAGCCGGCCGGCGCCGTGCACAGCGACACCTTCACCGGCCGGGCCGGCCAGACGATCTTCCCGGACCGGCCGGCCGACTGCCGGCAGGGGTTGCACTGGGCGCTGTACGACCCCGGCCAGCGCACCGCGTTCAACGCCCGGCCGCTGTTCGACCGGGCCATGTGCGACGGGTTCCCCGGGCCGGTCCAGCTCCCCCTGGACGGAACCTACGACCTGCGGATCCGCGGCGACGGTGCGGTGACCGCGGGCTACGAGTTCCGGCTGCGCGACGCGCAGCCACGCCGCTACCAGATCAAGATCGGTGACCAGGTGACCCCCGGCACACCCGTTCCCGGTGCCGGCACCATCCCGTCCCCGGGTGTGGTCGAGACCTACGCCTTCGACGCGCCACGCGGGCAGGTGGTGTTCCTGCAGCGCCCCGACACCTGCCAGCGGGACAACGACGTCCGCTGGTCGTTGCGCGACGCCAACGGCACCAGCGTTCTGGACACCGACTCCAAGCTCATGTGCGCCGACGGCGACCTCGGCCCGCTGACCCTGGCGCTCGGCGGCCGGTACCAGATCAGCGTCTACCGCGAGGGCAACGCCACGGCCACCTACTCCTTCACCCTGCGGGACGCCACCGGACGCAGCTACCAGATCGCCGTCGGCGACACCGTCGGACCCGACACCCCGCAGCCGGGCATGGGCGCCATCGACCAGCCGGGCATCACCAACTCCTACACCTTCGACGCCAACCAGGGGCAGCTGATCTTCCTGACCCGGCCGGACAACTGTGACACCAACAGCCAGCTGCGCTGGGCGGTCGGCACTCCCGACGCCAGAACCCTGCTCGACCAGGCCTGGTGTTCCGGCGGCAACGTCGGACCGCTCGCCCTCGACACCACCGGAACGTACCGCCTGTACGTCTACGGCAGCGGCCCCGCCACCGGCACCTACAGCTTCCAGCTCACCAGCGGCTGACCCCGGTTCGACCACGCTGTGGGCCGACTTTGTGGTGGCGCAGGGCGGGTCCGTGGTCACGCGTCCCGGAGCCGGAACAGCACGGCGCCCACCAGGACCGCGACCGCCGCGTAGCAGGCGAGCACCCCGAGGCCGGACCACGGCCGGATCGGCAGCTGGGCGAGGTCCCGGGTGGCCTGGATCGCCAGGCCGGCGGTCATCGGCGAGGACCGTTCCAGGCGCGCCTGCCAGACCGGGTTCGACATGAGCTGCGCCGCGATCGGCAGCACGTAGAGCAGCCCGACCATCGAGCTGATTGTGCCGGCGGTGTGCCGGATGGCGGCGCCGAGGCCGAGGCTGAGCGCGGCGACCAGAGCGAGGTACAGGACGGTGCCGAGGTACGCGCGGCGGACCGGCTCGGCGGCCAGCGACAGCGGCAGGTACCCGTTGGCGGCGGTGAACCCGTGCCCCAGCAGGATGCCCCGGCCGGCGGCCAGCGAGCCGAGCACGGCGAGCAGCCCAGCGCCCAGCACGACCGTGGTGACCACCGCGAGCTTGGCCGCCAGCACGGTCAGCCGCCGCGGCGCCGCGCCCAGGGTGGTGCGGATCATCATGGTGTCGTACTCCCCCGTCACCGCGAGCACGGCGACGGCCACCACGGCGAGCTGCCCGAGGTAGACCCCGGACAGGCTCAGCTTGGCGGTGTCGACGTCGCAGTACGGCCAGCAGTGGTCGACGTCCATGCTCAGCATGACGAAGGTGCCCAGCCCGAGGGTCAGCCCGACCGCGCCGAGCAGCCACCAGGCGATGCTCGGCAGGGTGCGCAGCTTGGTCCACTCCATGTGCACGGCGCGCAGCATGGGCCGGGAGCGTGGCACCGGCAGGGCCGGGGGCAGCGCCCGGGCCGGAGGCGTCAGCGGGGCGCGCGGCATCAGGCGTCCCGGCGGCGGACCAGCACGACCGCGGCGACCAGGGCCGCGGCGGCATAGGCACACAGCACCGCGAACCCGGCCCACGGGCCGATCGCGGTGTCGAACCGCAGCCGAGTCTGCTGGACCGCCAGCCCGGCCGCCGGGGTGAGCCGCCCCAGCCACTTCGCCGCGTCGGTCGACAGCGCTACCGAGCCGACGAGCTGCGGCACGACGATCATCGCGACGAGCACCATCACGGCCCGCACCGACCGGCGCAGCAGGGTGCCGACACCGAGGCTGAACACCGCGAGCACGGCCAGCACCAGCGCGGTCCCGACGACCGCACGCAGCACCGGCGCCTCTGCCAGCGACCGGTGCGGGTAGGCCGGCGGGTTGTAGCCGTTGCGGTGCATAGCGGGCTGGGCCAGCAGGAACGCGGCCACGCTGGCCACCAGGCCGATCACGAAGACCACCGAGCCGACCACGGCCGCCTTGGCGAGCAGGACCCGGCCCCGTCGCGGGCTGGCAGCGTAGGTGACCCACGCCAGGTTCGTCTTGTACTCGGCGGCGGCGAAGATCACTCCGAGCGCGATGACGGCGATCAGCCCGACCTGGACGCCGATCAGGCTGTTCATCACGGTGTCGTCGTCGCCGCCGCCCTGGAAGCCGGCGATGCCGTAGCCGGAGATGTCGCCCGAGCCGGTCACTGTGAACGTGCCGTCATTCTGGGCGAAGCTGCCGGCCGGCTGCGGCCCGATCATCTTTTCGTCCGACTGCACACCCACGTCCAGGTGCTGCCACTGCCCGGCCGGTGCCGGCGTGGCGGGCCGGAGGCTCACCTGGTCGAAGATGGCTCGACCGACGGTGGGGCGCGCATCCATGTCAGAGCTGCCGCCGGAGTGCTTGGTGACCTGCCACGTGGGCGGCGAGGTGACGAACAGGCCGACCTCCGCGGTCCGTGGCAGACCATCGAGGGTGACCGTGCCGATCTGCTGCCAGTTGACGCCGTCCGCCGAGGAGTACCCGGCGACGGAGCTGCCGGTGCGGGTCAGCCGGAGCCAGCGGGTGCCCGGGTCCTGGCTGCCGTCGAGGTCCTGGGTGAAGGTGGCCTGCATCCGCACGCCGTGCCGCGGGGTGGCCAGGACCGCCGCGTAGGTGGAGCCGCCGCTGGTGCCGTCCTTGACGATCAGGCCGGCCTTGGCCCACTCCTCGCTGTCCTGCTGGTCCCGGACGTGGGCGGTGATGCTGCCGTCGCCGGTCAACGGCTGGTGCACGAAGCTGAACCGGTCCGTGTAGTGCAGGCCCTCGTTGGCGTTGGTGCTGCCGCCCGCCGAGGCCAGCATCGACAGCAGCACGGTCAGGCCCAGCGCCAGCCCGAGGCAGACGACCGTGCTGCGCACCGAGCGGAACTTGGTCCATTCCGCCCGCAGGGTCGCGGCGAAGCCGTCGCCGCGGCTCGGCACCGTCGAGCGGTAGCTCGGCATCCCGCTCTGCTCAGGTGTCCCACTCATCCCCGGTGTC
>JBKOWA010000137.1:0-5187 GCA_046724155.1 Actinomycetota bacterium | reverse complement strand
GCCTGCGCCACCGGCCGCACCCGCGTCCGGCGCCGCCGGTCGACCGCCTCCTCCACGTCCGGCCACACCCCGATCGCCGCGCACACGCTGGGCAGCATCACCGCGGCCGCGGCGGCGTAGCCCTCGGCGCTGGGGTGGAACCGGTCCGGGCTGAACATCTCCGCCGGCCGGGCCAGGAACTCCGGCCCGAGGATGTCGCCGAGCGACACCGTCCGGCCGCCGCACTCCACCACGGCGACGGTCTGCGCGGCGGCCAGCTGCCGGCTCCACTGCCGCACCAGGAACCGCAGCGGCTGCGCCACCGGGCGGATGGTGCCGAGGTCCGGGCAGGTGCCGACCACCACCTCGGCGCCGGCCTCGCGCAGCCGGCGCACCGTCACCACCAGGTACCGCACCGACTCGGCGGGCCACATCCGGTCCTTGACGTCGTTGGTGCCGATGATGATCAGCGCCACCTCGGGGCGGAACGCCAGCACCCGGTCCACCTGGTGGGCCAGGTCGTCGGAGCTGGCCCCCACCCGCGCCACGTTGAGCAGGTGCACCGGCCGGCCGGCCACCTCCGACATGCCGGCCGCGACCAGCACGCCCGGCGTCTCGATCGCGCGCTCCGCGCCCAGTCCGGCGGCACCGGAGTCGCCGAGCACCACGAGCCGGATCGGCTCGCCGTCCCCGTTGCCCCAGATGCCGTCGCCATCCGGCGGGACGCTGCGCGGCGGGCCGACCGTGCGGTGCGCCAGCCTCGCCTCGCCGTACAGCAGGCCGTACAGCAGGGCGCCCGCCGCGCCGAGCCCGCCCCCGCCGTAGGCGGCGGTCAGGGCGATCCGGCGGGCGCGGCCGGCCCTGCTCATTGCTCGCCTCCGCGCTCGCTCCGCTCCTCGCCCGGCCACCCCAGAGGGGACCCCGACCGGGCTGCGATGCTCACTCGCTGTCGGCTCGCGGCGCTCATCACCGCCCCCGCGCCCGGCTCATCGCTCTCGGCCCCGCAGGAACGCGCGTACCGCCTCCCGGGCCCGGTGCCGCACCTCCGGGCCGTGGGTGAAGGCTGCGACCTGGTAGTCCAGGTCGCCGAGCACGTCCGCGGCGCGCCGGTTGCGGGTCGGGTCGGTGCAGGTCCAGGACGGCGCCCAACGCAGCCCCCGGACGTTGAACACGGCATCGCCGGTGATCAGCACACCGGACCGCTCGTGCAGCAGCGAGACGTGGCCCGGGGTGTGACCGGGGGTGTGCACGACCCGCAGCCCGCCGGCGACCGGCAGCACCGTGCCGTCCGCGAACTCCTCCGCGACCGGCACCTTCGGCAGCTTCCTGGGGACGAACCGGGCGGCGACGCGGGCCGCCCGGCTGGACCGGTTGGACAGCGGGGTCCGGCCCTCCCGCAGGTAGATCGAGTCCCGCTCGTGGCTGTATACCTGGGCGCCGGTCTCCTGCACCAGCCGGGCCAGCCCGCCGGCGTGGTCGATGTGCGCGTGGGTGACCACGATGCGGGTCACGTCCGCCGGCCGCGCGCCCAGCTCCGCCAGCCCGGCGAGGACCCGCCGGCTGCCGAGCCACCGCACGCCGGCATCCACCAGCGTCACCGAGCCGTCCGGGTCACGCAGCGCGAAGGTGTTCACCAGGTCGCCGACGGAGGTGGGAATCCGCCACACGCCGTCGGCCAGCGGTACAGCACAGATCCGGACCACGACGTCACCTCCTGCTGAAGGCTAGCCTGTCGGCGGTAGGGCGCCGGCAGAGTGGTCGGATGCAGTGGTCGAGGGGGAAGGGCCGGATCGCCGTGCGGTACGCAGAGTCTGTGATCGACCTGGTGGGCAACACCCCACTGGTGCGGCTGAACCGGGTCGCCGAGGGGCTGCGCCCGCTGGTGCTGGCCAAGGTGGAGTACTTCAACCCGGGCGGGTCGGTCAAGGACCGGATCGCGCTGTTGATGGTCGAGCAGGCCGAGCGGTCCGGGCAGCTCAAGCCCGGCGGCACCATCGTCGAGCCGACCAGCGGCAACACCGGGGTCGGGCTGGCGCTGGTGGCCCAGCAGCGCGGCTACCACTGCGTGTTCGTCTGCCCGGACAAGGTCTCCGCTGACAAGATCGACGTGCTCCGGGCCTACGGCGCCGAGGTGGTGGTCTGCCCCACCGCGGTGGCCCCGGAGGATCCACGCTCGTACTACCAGGTGTCCGACCGCCTGGTCGCGGAGCGGGAGAACGCCTGGAAGCCGGACCAGTACGCCAACCCGAACAACCCGCTGGCGCACTACCGGACCACCGGGCCCGAGCTGTGGCAGCAGACCGAGGGCCGGATCACCCACTTCGTGGCGGGCATCGGCACCGGTGGCACCGTCACCGGCGTCGGCCGGTACCTGAAGGAGGTCTCCGGCGGCCGGGTCCGGATCGTCGGCGCGGACCCGGAGGGCTCGGTGTACTCCGGCGGCACCGGCCGGCCGTACCTGGTCGAGGGCGTCGGCGAGGACTTCTGGCCGGGGACCTACGACCGGGACTGCTGCGACGAGGTCATCGCGATCTCCGACCGCGAGTCGTTCCTGCTCACCCGGCGGCTGGCCCGCGAGGAGGGGCTGCTGGTCGGCGGGTCCGGCGGGATGGCCGCCATGGCTGCGCTGCGGGTGGCCGGGCGGGCTGACCCGGACGACGTGGTGGTGGTGCTGCTGCCGGACACCGGTCGCGGCTACCTGTCCAAGATCTTCAACGACGACTGGATGGCCGACTACGGCTTCCTGTCCAGTGCGTCCGGTGACCTGACCGTCGGGCAGGTGATGGAGCGCAAGAGCGGCCAGCTGCCCTCGCTGGTGCACGTCCACCCGACCGAGACGGTCCGGGACGCAGTCAACATCATGCGCGAGTACGGGGTGTCGCAGATGCCGGTGGTCAAGGCCGAGCCGCCGGTGATGACCGCGGAGATCGTCGGTTCGGTGGTGGAGCGGGACCTGCTGGACCTGCTGTTCGGCGGGCAGGCGTCGCTGGCCGACCCGGTGGAGCCGCACATGTCCGCGCCGCTGCCGATGATCGGGGCCGGCGAGCCGGTTGCCGCCGCGATCGCCGCACTGGAGAAGGCCGGTGCCGCGGTGGTCCTCTACGACGGCAAGCCGCGGGGCGTGGTCACCCGCCAGGACCTCCTGCACTACCTCACCTCCCGGTGACCGCCGGCATCCGCGCCTCCCCGGGCTCATGATTGCTAACGTCAACCACACCCGTGTCACATCGCGTTAGGAGCTGTAATGAAATAACTTATCCATCCTGCCCCCGACGTAGATCCTCGACCTGCGGAAACGTCGCCAAGGCCGTACAAGTTGATCAATTACAGCTCCTTACCGTGGAACCGTGGATGCGAGGGCTACCTGGAAGGCGGCCGCCACGACATCGATTTCCCCGACGCCAAACAGATCGCCTGCATCCGCCGCGACGTCCTTCGACCTCGACAACGTGCGAATTAGCAAAGAGTTCGCTCTCGCCATCACCAAACGCCTCAGCCCACCGCGCCGGCCCAGCAGAAGCCTTGATCGCCCCCTGAGTCAGGCTCAGGATTGCATACTGAAAGGTGATGACTGGCTAGACGAATGGAGGCCGTCCGAGCTCAGTGGGGGAGAACCCTGGTGTAAACGTGGAATGAGATCAGAAGGGGACTGGCTTCTCGACGGCCAGATCGCCGTGTGTGGGATGTGGCTCTTCAAGGTTAGGCGGGATGTGTGTTTGGGCGGCTGCGGATCGTGATCGTTCGGTAGTAACGTTGGGTGGTCGGCTGGGTTTTGGGTGCTGCCGCGCCTGTCGCCTCGCTGGCGCTCGGCGGCAGGCTTGCCACCGGAGAAATGCGGGATGACGGGTTGGTCCGGTACCCGGCTTGAACGGTCGCGCTGGTCCTGCGCGTTCCGTTAGCCTGGGGTGACGGTTAGTGGTTGCGGTGGCGGGGCGGAAAAAGGGTCGATCAGATGGTCGGGTAATGGTGACGTGGGCGCGTTCGGCAGATATAATCGAACGTATGATCGGCAACCTGGCAGCAGAGGAGTCCACGCATCCGGTGGCGCGTGCTGTCGCCGACACCGAAACGGTGCTGTCCGAATGCGCCGGGCTGCCGTTGTGGTCGTTGGCGGATAAGGATGTCGATGAGTTGCTGCCGCGGGCGCACGCCCTGCTGGGCCGGGTGATGGGCGCGGTGGTGTTGCCGTTGGTGCGGGAGGCCGACCGGCGGGGTCTGGCCGGGGTGTTCGGCGCGGGCAGCACCGCGGGGTGGCTGCGGAACGAGCTGCGGGTGAGTCTGGGCAAGGCCCGGCAGTTGGTCAGCCTGGCCGAGGCGGTGGTGGATGGTGACCTGGCGGCGACCGGGCAGGCGTTGGCCGAGGGCCGGATCAGCCCCGAGCACGCGCAGGTGATCGCCCGGTCGGTCGCGGACCTGCCCGACGAAGCGGCGGACTGGGTGCCGGCGGCGGCCGAGCGGGAGCTGCTGGAGCAGGCCGAGCAGTACGACCCGCAGGTGCTGGCCAAGATCGGTCGGCGGATCCTCACCGTGGTCGACCCCGACCGCGGGGATGAGATCCTCGGCAAGCAGCTGGAACGGCAGGACCGGGCGGCGGAGCAGGGCCGGCAGTTGCACGCGGTGCCGTGGGGTCAGCGGCGGATGCGCATCACCGGCTGGTTCGACACCGAGGGCTGGGAGACCGTCCGGGCCGCGTTGGACCCGCTGGCCGCGCCCCGTCCCGCCGGCCCGGACGGGGTGCCGGACCTGCGTGGCTACGCCCAACGGCAGGCCGACGCGCTGGTCGAGCTCGCCGAACGGTCCCTACGCACCGGCGACCTGCCCGCCCAGGGCGGCGAACGACCGACGCTGGTGTTGACCATGCCGTACACGAGGCTGGCCGAGCTGGTCGGCACCGGCGTGCTCGACACAGGCGAACACCTGCCCGCGGGCACCGCCCGCCGGATGGCCTGCGACGCCAAGATAATCCCCGCCGTCCTCGGCGGGCAAAGCCAACCACTGGACATCGGCCGAGCCACCCGCACCATTCCCGGTCCGCTGCGCCGGGCGGTGGCCCTGCGGGACGGCGGCTGCACGTTCCCCACCTGCGACATCCCGTCCCAGTGGTGCGTCGTGCATCATCTGGACCACTGGGCCGACGGAGGAGCCACCACCCTCACCAATCTCGTCCTGGTCTGCCCCGCCCACCACAACACCGCCCACCACACCGAC
>JBKOWA010000050.1:0-2846 GCA_046724155.1 Actinomycetota bacterium | reverse complement strand
GTTCCCGCACCGTCCGGTGACGCCGGCGGCCGGCCCGCAACCTTAGTTTCAAACCTCACCATCGTCGCCTTCCGCCGAGCCTGAAACTGGCCAGGCTCCTGACAGAATGCAGGACATGCGCCCCGACGACCCGCCCCGCGTGCTATCCGGCATCCAGCCGACAGCCGACTCGTTCCACTTCGGCAACTACCTGGGCGCGGTGCGGCAGTGGGTGGCGCTGCAGGACACCCACGACGCCTTCTACTGCGTGGTCGACCTGCACGCGATCACCGTTGAGCACGAGCCGGCCGTGCTGCGCCGCCGGATCAGGCTGGCCGCCGCGCAGCTCATCGCCCTCGGGCTGGACCCGCAGCGGTGCACGCTGTTCGTGCAGAGCCAGGTGCCCGAGCACGCTCAGCTCGGCTGGGTGCTGGGCTGCCTGACCGGGTTCGGCGAGGCGACCCGGATGACCCAGTTCAAGGACAAATCCGGCCGCTCCGGAGCGGACCGGGCCACCGTCGGGCTGTTCACCTACCCGATCCTGCAGGCCGCCGACATCCTGCTGTACCAGGCCAACCAGGTTCCGGTCGGCGAGGACCAGCGGCAGCACCTGGAGCTGACCCGGGACCTGGCGCAGCG
Organism: Actinomycetota bacterium; assembly: GCA_046724155.1. GTDB lineage: Bacteria > Actinomycetota > Actinomycetes > Mycobacteriales > JACQDL01 > JBKOWA01. The sequence goes on along the minus strand of JBKOWA010000050.1, from coordinate 2,228 downwards.
GTTCAACGGCCGGTTCGGGCAGACCTTCGTGATGCCGGAGCCGTACATCATGCGGGAGACCGCCAAGATCACCGACCTGCAGGAGCCGGCCGCGAAGATGAGCAAGTCGACCTCGGCGCCCGGCGGCATCCTGGAGCTGCTGGACGGGCCGGCGGCGCTGCGCAAGAAGATCCGCAGCGCGGTGACCGACACCGGCCGGGAGGTACGTTATGACGCCGAGGCTAAGCCGGGCATAAGCAACCTGCTCACCATCGCCTCGGCGCTCACCGGCCGGACCATCCCTGAGCTGGAGGCGGAGTACGCCGGCCGCGGGTACGGGGACTTCAAGAAGGAGCTGGCCGAGCAGGTGGTGGCGTTCGTCGAGCCGGTGCAGCGGCGCACCGCGGAGCTGATGGACGACCCCGCCGAGCTGGACCGGCTGCTGGCGTTCGGTGCCGGGCGCGCGCAGGCGGTGGCCACCGAGACGCTGCAGATGGCGTACGACCGGGTTGGCTTCCTGCCCGCGGCCAAAGGCTGATGCCGTGCCCGCGGAGCGGAAGACCATCGGGGTCGCGATCAGCATCCCCGAGCCGTACGCGGGGGAGCTGCGGGAGTGGCGGGAGCGGGCCGGCGACCCGCAGGCCAAGCAGGTCTTCCCGCACGTGACGCTGCTGCCGCCGACCGGGGTGCCGCTGGCCGGGCTGCCGGACATCATGGCTCACCTGGCTCTGGTGGCCGCCCGGATCGAGCGGTTCGAGATGCACCTGCGCGGCACCGGCACGTTCCGGCCGCTGTCGGAGGTGGTGTTCATCGCGGTCGCGGCCGGCATCGCGACCTGCGAGCAGCTCGAGCGCGGGGTGCGGTCCGGCCCGCTGGCCCGCACCACCACCTTCCCGTATCACCCGCATGTGACCGTCGCGCACGACGTGCCCCCCGAAGCGCTGGACTACGTGTACGAGGGGCTCACCGACTACGAGGCCCGCTTCGGCGTGGACCGCTTTACGATGTTCGAGCAGGACGTGGACGGGGTATGGCAGCCGCAACGCGAGTTCCGGCTAGGACGACCCGCTTAGTCCGGGCGGCGGGAGGTCGGCGTGCTGCGGTGGGTGACCCGGCTGTGGGAGCGGGCGACCGCCGCGGTCCGCCGGCAGCGGGACCGGCGCGACTGGCTGGACCACCTGCTCCGGGCCGGCTCCCGGTACCGAGCGGTGAACGGTGACCACCTGGCCGCCGCGATCACGTACTTCAGCTTCCTGTCGCTGTTCCCGCTGGTGCTGCTGGCCATGTCGGTGGCCGGCTTCGTCCTGAACGCCCGGCCGGAGCTGCTCGCAAAGCTGGAGGACGCGATCAGTGAGGCGATCCCCGGTGACTTCGGCAGCACCCTGGTGAAATCTGTCGACGCGGCGGTCCAGAACCGGGGTACGGCCGGGGTCGTCGGTCTGCTCCTGCTGGCGTACACCGGCATGGCCTGGATGGGTAACCTGCGCAAGGCCACGATGATCATCTGGGAGACCGACCGGCGGAAGCAGCCGAACCTGGCGGTGGTCAAGGCCGGCGACCTGCTGGCCCTGGTCGGCGTCGGGGTCGTCGGGCTGACCTCGCTCGCGCTGACCACGGTCGCCACCGCGGCCACCGGGTGGTTCCTACGGATCACCGGCCTGGACGGCATGACCGGGGTGGGCGTGCTGTCCACGGTGCTCGGGCTGCTGGTCGCGGCCGTCGGTGACACCCTGGTCTTCGGCTGGCTGTTCGCCCGGCTGCCCGGGGTCGGGGTGCCGTTCCGCAGCGTCCTCAAGGGCGCGCTGTTCGCCGCGGTCGGCTTCGGCGTCCTGAAGGTGGTCGGCACCTACTACGCGCAGCGGGTCGCGCAGAGCCCGACCGTCGGCCTCTTCGGCACCGCGATCGGCATCCTGGTCTGGCTGAACCTGGCGGCCCGGTTCCTGCTCTACGCTGCTGCCTGGACGGCCTGCGACCGGGACATCGCCGAACGGGTACTGCCCCCGCTGCTCGGTCTGTCCACGGAGGCGGACCTGGCTGAGACACCGGACCCAGCGGGGGCACCGGACCCGGCAGCTACCGGCGAGCAGCCGCCTGCCGATGCCGATCGGAGCCGCGAGGCAGCCGGGTAGACCGATCGTTCAGATCTCTCCGAACATCTCGATCTCTCCGAACACCGAGATCTGCTCGAACGTCTCGATCTCTCCGAACACCGAGATCTGCTCGAACGTCTCGATCTCTCCGAACACCGA
>JBKOWA010000445.1:0-3225 GCA_046724155.1 Actinomycetota bacterium | reverse complement strand
GGCCCGGGCTGGTGCAGGTGCGGAGCGAACGCGGAGGCGAGCGGTGAGCGCCGCTCACGCCGCGCCAGCGCGCCGGGTCCCGGGGGCGAGCCCCGCTGCGGTGGCGCGCCGGGTCGGGTTCTACGCCCTGGTCTGCGTGGTGCTGGCGGGTTTCGCGTTCCCGATGCTCTGGCTGGTGTCCGCGCCCTTCGACGCGCACCCGTCGCTGGGGGTGTCCTGGCCGGAGCTGACCGTGCGCAACTTCGCCGCCCTGCGGCACAACCCGTACGCGCTGCGGTCCCTGCTCAACTCGGTGCTGCTGGCGGCCGGCACCGCCGCCATCGTGGTGACCGCGGCGGCGCTCGCGGCGTACACGCTGTCCCGGGTGCACGTCCCGGGCCGGGACGCCCTGCTGTACCTGCTCCTGCTGCTGTCGTCGATCGTGACCGGCACCGCGGCCATGGTGCCGATCTACCAGCTGGTCTACCAGCTCAACCTGATCGACAGCCGGCTGGGCGTCGTGCTGGCGCTGTCCGGCGGCCTGCTGCCGGCGGCCATCTTCATCCTCAAGGACTTCGTGGACACCATCCCGCGCTCCTACGAGGAGTCGGCCCGGGTGTTCGGCGCCTCGCCGCTGCAGGTCCTGCGCGACGTGGTGGTGCCGGTCGCCCGGCCCGGGCTGGCCACCATCGGCGTCTGGGCGATCGTCCAGGTGTGGGGCAACTTCCTGCTGCCGTTCATCCTGCTGCGCGACCCCGGCAAGCAGCCGGCCGCGGTGCTCATGCGCACGCTCTACACCGAGGGCGGCAACCCGAACCTGGCCCTGCTGTCCACGTTCTCCCTGGTGTACGCGATCCCCGTGGTGCTGATGTACCTGTTCGTGAACCGGCGGTACGGCTTCCGCTTCCACGGAGGGATCAAGAGCTGATGGCCGCGATCGTCCTGTCCGGACTGTCCAAGGTGTACGGCGGAACGGTGCGGGCCGTCGACCGGCTCGACCTGTCCATCCTGGACGGTGAGTTCTTCGCGCTGCTCGGCCCGTCCGGGTGCGGCAAGACCACCCTGCTGCGCACCATCGCCGGCCTGGAGGCAGCCACCGAGGGGTCGGTGGCGATCGGCGGCGCCGACGTGACCGCGCTGCCACCGGGGCGGCGGAACGTGGCGATGGTGTTCCAGGACTACGCGCTGTTCCCGCACATGACGGTGGCGGACAACATCGGGTACCCGCTGAAGATCAGGAAGGTGCCGCGGGCGGACCGGCAGCGGCGGGTCGCCGAGGCGGCAGGCGCGCTCAGCCTCGGCGGCCTGCTGGAGCGGCGGCCGGCCGAGCTGTCCGGCGGCCAGCAGCAGCGGGTGGCGCTGGCCCGCGCGGTGGCCTGCCGGCCGTCGGTGTTCCTGTTCGACGAGCCACTGTCCAACCTGGACGCCCGGCTGCGGCTGGAGGCGCGCACGTTCCTGAAGAAGCTGCAGCGCGACCTCGCGGTGACCACCGTCTTCGTGACGCACGACCAGGCCGAGGCACTGGCGCTGGCCGACCGGATCGCGGTGCTGGAGGACGGCCGGATCCGGCAGCTCGGCACCCCGCGGGAGGTGTTCGGGCGGCCGGCGAACACGTTCGTGGCCAACTTCATCGGCTCCACCCCGATGAACCTGCTGCCGGCCACGGTCTCCGGGCCGGACCTGCTGGTGCACGGCCAGCGCCTGCCGGCACCACCGGGCGCCGCACTCGGCGACGGCGACCGGCTGACACTGGGGATCCGCCCCGAGTACCTGGACGTGTCGGTGACCGCCGCCCGGGGCGGCGCGGCCGGTGCCGACCGGCCGGACGGCACCGACGGGCCCGGTGAGGGCGGGCTGCACGGAGTGGTGGCGATCGTGGAGAACCTGGGGACCGCTTCGCTGGTGACCCTGGAGGCGGACGGCTTCACCCTGGCGGCCACCGTTCCCGAGGGCGAGGAGCCGCCGGTCGGCGCCACCGTCTGGGTCACGCCCCGGCCGGGCCGGCTGCTGGTCTACGGGCCGGACGGAATGCTGCTCGACGCCCACCCAGCCCCGTCGCCGAACCGCTGAGCCAGGGTTCGCGCCCTCACCGCCCTTTGTTGTTGGAGAAGGTGACCACCGGGGCAATCATGGCCGCCTTCGCAAAGTGGCTCGCACGTAGGTGGACGTCGGCTCGAAGTCCGGAGGCGGGTTACCGTTACGAGCCATCGAGTCCCGCACGAGGCCAAGGCCGATGCCGAACCGCTGGACGTACCCCATCGCCCGCATCGCCTCGGCCAGGGTCGGGTTCCGGTAGTCGGTCATGCCAGGCAGCCCGAAATTCTCGATGTTCACGACTCCGTACGGCCCACCGGGGCTGATGATCTCTACCCGGTCGGTGTACCAGGTAATCCGGACCGGCGCATTCGTGTGTTCGTAGCTGCGGTGCATGACGGCGTTGCGGACGACCTGCTGGAGAGCGGCCAGGGGGTAGTCAGGTTCTCGCACCTCGACCGCGCCCGACGTCACCTCCGTTGCCACCGAGATGTTCAGCGCGAGCAGCTCGTCGAGCTGCCTGAGGATGTCGATCAAGGTGCCGGTGAGGCGCTTCTGGCGCTGGATCGGATCGGTCAGCTCCTTGCCGGCGAGCCGCAGGAACTGGATGTACGAGCCGGGCAGGTAGGCCAGCGGGTCGGTGCCCAACAGGATGAGGCCGGCCGCGGTGGGAGTGTGGTCCGGAGCGACGAACCGTAGCGCCATGAGCCGCTGCTTCGTCGTGCGCCCGTACTCGGCCACTACGTCCGGCGGCAGCGCTGCCGGGACGTATGCCCGCTCGAACAGGGTGAGATCGAGGTCGTCCACGCTGCTGCCGTCGAACGGGCGGGCGTCGAACGGAATGCCCGCCGACCCGCCTTCCGCCAGCTGGCGTAGCAACTCGCTGTCGGTCAGGGCCATGCCGGCATGGTAGCTGCGATCTTGCCGGGATCAGTGCGCGCCCAGCCTCGGCAGACGGCTGGAGCGGCGGCCGGCGGGTTGCCCGCTTCCGTGGTGCTGCGCTGCTGGGGCGGGGTGGCGGCGAGCACGGAGCTTGGGCAGGCCAGGATGGGCGCCATGCGGTTGCGGGGGACCTGGACGCCGGCCGATCGGCTGGAGGGCGTGTACCGGGCGGTGCCGTTCGAGGTGCCGCCCGGGTGCGTCGGCGTTGCCGTGGAGCTGGCCTATGACCGGGCGGGCGGCGTGCTGGACCTGGGGTGCGCCGGGCCGGGT
>JBKOWA010000483.1:0-8057 GCA_046724155.1 Actinomycetota bacterium | reverse complement strand
TCCGGGAACCGCACGGGCGCAGCCGCGACCACCGGCGCGGCGACCGGCTGCGTGCGGGCCTGGCCCGGTTCCGGGAACGCGTGGAGGTGCGCTCCGGCACGAGCGTGCTCGACATCGTGGACGGCCGGCAGATGGTGTGCGCCGGCCCGGACGGGCGCACCGCGTGGCTCACGGCCGACCGTCTCGTCCTGGCCACCGGCGCCTACGACCGGCCGGTGCCCTTCCCCGGCTGGACGCTGCCGGGTGTCCTCACCGCGGGCGGCGTGCAGGCATTAATGAAGAGCATGCGGGTCAAGCCGGGTGACCGGGCGCTGGTCGCCGGCACCGGCCCGCTGCTGATGGTCGTGGCGAACCAGCTGCACCACGCCGGGGTCAAGGTGGTGGCCGTGCTGGAGGCGGGCCGGTCGGCGTTCCGCCCGGGGATGGTGTCCAAGGCATGGCGGCACCGCGGGCTGCTCACCGACGGCGCCCGGTACCGGCTCGGACTGCTGGAGGCCGGCATCCCGATCAAGTACAACCACACCATCTTCCAGGCGCACGGCACCAGCGTGTTGCGCAGCGTGACGTACGGCCCGGTCTCCGCCTCGGACTGGCAGCCGGACCTGGCCCGGCAGCAGCGGGTGGACGTCGACCTGCTGGTCGTCGGCTTCGGCTTCGTGCCGAGCACCGAGCTGGGTGAGCTGGCCGGCTGCCGCACCAGGTACGTGCCGCGGCTGGGCGGCTGGGTGCCGGTCCGGGACGCCATGATGCGGACCACCGTGGACGGGATCTTCGCCGCCGGCGATGGCTCCGGCGTCGCCGGGGTGCTGGTCGCGGTGGAGGAGGGCCGGGTCGCCGGCATCACCGCGGCGGAGGAGGCCGGCGTGCTCAGCAGCGCCGAAGCCCACCGCCGCCGCCGCGAGCCGCTGCGCCGGCTCCGCTCGCTGACCGGCGTGCGGGCCGCGCTCGACGAGATCTCCACGGTGCGCCCGGGGTTGTCCCAGCTGGCCACCGACCGGACCGTCGTGTGCCGGTGCGAGGAGGTCACCAAGGCCGAGGTCACGGCCGCCGTGCAGGAGGGCGCCCGGGACCTGCAGTCGGTCAAGCTGCTCTGCCGGCTCGGCATGGGGGCCTGCCAGGGGCGCAACTGCGCTCCCTCGGTGGCCGCGTTGCTGTCCGCCGAGACCGGGTGCCCGGCGGCCGAGGCGGGCCGGATCAATCCCCGGCCACCCGTCAGACCCGTCACGATGGCCACCCTGGCCTGCCACCGAGAGGAGTCGGCATGAACGCGAAACGTTCCGTCGTCGTCGTTGGCGGTGGCGTCATCGGGTGCGCGGTCGCGTACTACACCGCCCGCCGCGGCCTGGACGTCACGCTGGTCGACATGCCGAAGCGGGGCCGGGCGACGTCCGCCTCCGCCGGCGGCCTGTGGCCGATCGGGGAGTCCGTCGGCCTGGGCTGCGGCGTCATCTTCGCCAAGGCCCAGCTGACCCGCGACCCCGCCGGCGCCCTCTCGGGGGTGCCGGGCCGGCTGCCCCCCGCCTTCCTCGACTTCGCCCTGGAGTCCAGGACCATGTTCTCCCCGCTCGCCGAGAGCCTGTGGCGGGAGGCCGGCATGGACATCGAGCTGGAGACCACCTCGCTGCTCTTCCTCGTCTACGACGAGGCCGACGAGAAGTACGCGCAGCTGCTGCGTGACGACTACGCGAACCTGGGCCACCTGCTGGAGTGGATGACTCCGGAGCAGGTGGCGGCCGAGGAGCCGGCCGTCACCCGCGACCTGCGCGGGGCGCTCCGGTTCCACGGCGACGACCAGGTCAACCCCTACAAGCTCGCCGACGCGCTGCGCGCCGGCGCGCGCACCCTGGGCGCGAAGGTCCTGCCCCACACCGAGGTGACCGGGGTCGTCCGCGTGGGCTCGCGGGTCACCGGCGTACGCACGCCCCAGGGCACCATCGGCTGCGACGTGGTGATCAACGCCGCCGGCGCGTGGGCCGGTCAGATCGGCCGGATGGCCGGCATCGACGTCCCCGTCGAGCCGGTGCGCGGCCAGATCGTGTGCACCGAGACGCTGCCGCCCGGCACCCTGCGGGCCTGCCTCTCCACCTCGGACTGCTACCTCGCCCAGAAGAAGCACGGTGAGATCATCGTCGGCAGCACCACCGAGGAGGCGGGGTTCGACACCCGCACCACCACCAAGGCGGCCATCACGCTGTCCGCGGGCGCCATCCGGGCCATCCCGGAGCTCGCCCAGGTGGGGGTCAAGCGGGTGTGGTCCGGCCTGCGGCCCGGAACATCCGACGAACTGCCCATCCTCGGCCCGGTGGACGGCCTGCACGGCTACCTCAACGCCTGCGGCCACTTCCGCACCGGCATCCTCAACGCCCCCCTGACCGGCCAGATCCTCGCCGACCTAGCCTCCGGCGAGCCACCCTCCCATCCGATCGAACCCTTCCTGCACGCCCGCTTCGGTGCTCCCGTCGCCCTCCGGGAGACCGGCTGAGTCGTTCGGGTACGGCCGCCAGGGCCGGCGGCAACGGCGGGACCCCGAGGAAAAGCCCACCGTTGGTGCCGGCCCTGGCTCCATAGTCACGCCGACAGCCGGTGCTTCGGCTCGACGGGCCGCTCCGCGACGGCGCTGGCGTGCCGCGCCCTGCTCCAGAACGGGAACACGTACCACCACATGACGAACCAGAGCAGCGCCGCCAGCGCCACCGTCGAGGCCACCTTGACCCCGAGCACCGCGGAGAGCGCGAACAGCAGGCTGCCGATGATGGCGCACATCAGCAGCATGAGCCCGGACAGCACGAAGCGGTTCGCGGTGGTGTTGGCCAGGTGGTCCATCTGGCGCTTGAAGTTCAGCTGCCGGAATGCGGTCGGTGCGACGAGCAGCGCGGTGGCCGCAACGCTCAGGATGAGCGCCGTGACGTACATCGCCTGCGCCGGCGGGCCCAGCACCTCGAACTTCGGGGTGAAGCCGAGGCTGAGCAGGAAGCCGAGCAGCACCTGCGACCCCGTCTGGGCGATCCGGATCTCCTGCAGGATCTCCGCGTAGGAGCGGCTCACCCGCCGGTTGACCAGCGCCCGCGGTTGGCCGTTCTCCTCGGCCGCCACCTCGGACACCGGGTGCCTCAACCGACGCACCGGCACCTGGTGCGTGGTGACCGTTATCAGGTTGTCCGACATTTGTCCTCCTCGGATTGGTATACGAAGAGTACTTAGCCAGGCACGAGCTGTTGTTCACCTTCCGTACACCAATGGCCCCCGATCACTGTGCGCCGGCACAGCATGTTCCGCCGCAGTCCTGTCGTGTGTAGGGGTTGCGCCCAGCGGCGGGATCGGCACCGTGTCAGGATCGGCACCGCGTCGGGACGGACCCGGAGCCAGGATGGACACAGGGTTACGACGGACATGGGCGCCAGACTGGACACTGGTCTAGGGCTGTCGGTCAGGACTGGACACCGGCAGGACAGATACCGGTCAGGACGGATACCGGGGTCAGGACGGCGACAGCCGCAGGGCCAGCAGCGCCAGGTACCCGGTGAGCAGGTCGCGGTGGTCCTCCAGCGACCGGCCGGTGAGCTTCTCGATGCGGCGCAGCCGGTTGAGAATCGTGTTGCGGTGGCAGTAGAGCTGGTTGGCCGTGGCGTTGGCGGAGCGGTCGTTGTCGTACCAGGCGGTCAGCGTCGTCAGCAGCATCTCGCGCTCCGGCTGCCGCAGGGACAGGATGCCGCCGAGCGCGTGCCGGGCCAGCCGGCCGGCCAGGTCGGGGCTGGAGACCAGCAGTGACTCCACGAGGCGCTCCTCGATCCAGGCGGCGCCGTGGCAGGTGACGGGCATGGTGCGCAGCGCGATATCGGCCAGCCGGCAGGCGTCCGGCACCTGCTGCAGCGTGTCGAAGGCGGCGGAGACGCCGACCCGCCCGGTCACCGCGGATCCCAGGATCTTCAGCAGGCGGGATACCGGCGTCGTCTCCAGCGCGACGATCCCGATCTCCCGGTCGCCGCGGGTGTGCCAGAAGGCGGTCATGCCGTACACGGCGCAGGCGTCGCGGGCGACCGTGAGCGTCTGGTCGGAGGCCAGGTCGAAGGTGCCCACCAGCACGACGTACGGCCCGGCTGGCGGCAGGCCGAGCAGCTCGGCGGCCTCGGCCGGGTCGGTGCTGCGCCCGTCCAGCAGCGCATCGAACGTCGCCTGCTGGCGCTGCGCGACGTGGCGCTGGGACTCCGTCTCGGTCTGCCGGTAGCTGTCGACCACCGCCTGGGAGTACCGGTCCACGACCTCCAGGGCGGCGGTGGCCACCTCCAGGAACGCCGCCAGCTCCTCCGGCGAACGCTGCTGCGCCTGGGCCAGCAGCGCGTTCATCAGCGACTGACCGGCCAGGCTGTACGCGCGCAGCACCGCCTCCAGCGGCACCCCCTGCTGGGCGCGGCGCCGCCCGGTCGAGCGCGGCACCGACAGCTCGCCGTCCCCGACGCTGCCCGAGCCGGCCAGCACGGCGAGCATCCCGGTCAGGTTGGCCCGCACGGTCCCGCGCAGGTCACCGATGACCACGATCCCGCGCGGCCCGTACGGAGCCTCCCGGGCGACGATCACACCGACGATCCGGTCGCACAGCTCGTTCAGGCCCTCCGCGACTTCCGCCGCCACCGAACGCAACGTTGCATGGGAGAGCCCGTCCATCACTGCCCCGCAACCCCTACAGGATGCCGAGCTGGTTGGCGCGGGACAGTGCCTCCACGCGGTTGCGGGCGCCGAGCTTCTCCAGCGCCCGCTGCAGGTAGGTCTTCACGGTGTTGCGGGTCAGGCCCAGGGCCGCCGCGATCTCGGGGTTGGTCTCCCCCATGGCCACCCGGCGCAGGATGTCGTACTCCCGCCGGGTCAGGCCGTGCTCGCGCAGCTTCCGGCTGAGCATGGCGCCGCTGCTGCCCCCGACGTCGGCGCGGACCACGCGCTCGCCGGCGACCACCCGCCGGATGACGTCGACGAGGTCGTCGCGCTCGGTGTCCTTGGCGATCGCGCCCTGCGCGCCGGCGGCCAGCGCGGCCGCCAGCGCGGCGTGCTCCGGGTAGGCGGTGAAGACGATGACCTTGACCGCGGGGTCGAGGGCGCGCAGCGCCTGCACCACCTCCGGGCCGAGCATGTCGGGCAGCCGCAGGTCGAGCAGCACCACGTCCGGGCGCAGGTTCCGCACCGCCGCGATCGCCGCCCGGCCGTCGCGGGCGTAGCCGGCGACCCGCAGCCAGGACGTGTTCTGCAGGGCGAGGGCGATCCCGTCCAGCACGATCGGGTGGTCGTCCGCCACCAGCACCCGCACCTCGCGGGTAGTCATCTTCGCTCCTCCCTGCACCCTGCTAACACGGTCCGCGCACTGCACGGGTTCACCGAGCCCGGCCTCGGGCCAGCACTCATGTACTCATGTGCTCATGCCGGCACCCACGCCTGAACGGTCACCCCGTTGTCGTCGTTGGGTCCGATCGTGACGGTGCCGCCGAGCCGGGCCACCCGCTCGGACATGGCTGCCAGCCCCAGACCGTCGGCGCGGGTGTAGCCCTCCTCCAGGCCCACCCCGTCGTCCGACACGGTGACCGCCACCCCCTCGCGGTGGGTGTGCACGCTCACCACGACCGACTGCGCCTGGGCGTGCTTCTCGGCGTTGAAAAGCGCCTCCCGGACCGCGTCGGACAGCGCCGCGGCGCGCGGCGCCGCCAGGGTCGGCAGCTCGGTGAGGGTGATCAGCCGGGCGCTGACGCCGGTGCGGTCGGCGAAGGAGCTGCAGTGCTCGCGCAGCGCGACGCACAGCGCGAGCTGCTCCGGTGGCGCGGTGAGCACCCGCAGTGACCCGCGCAGTGCCGCGGCGGCCTCGACCGCCTGCTGCTCGAGCATGCTCACCCGGGCCCGGATCTGATCGTCGAGCCGGGGCTCGTCGATCAGCCGCTGCAGGCCGGCGTGCAGCGTGAACAGCATGGCGCCGACGGAGTCGTGCAGCTCCAGGGCGACCCGGCGCCGCTCCTCGTGGACCGCCACCTCGGCCGCGTGCCGGGCCCGCTCGGCCACCATCTGTGCGGCGGCGGTCCGGTCGGCCACATGCTGCAGCGTCCGGGTGGTCCGGTCACCGAACTGCCGGCGGTACCGGTTGGCGCCGTAGAGGACACCGAGCAGGCGGTCGTCATGCACCATCGGCACGGCGATCATGGCCTTGAGGCCCTCGATCGCCGCCAGGCCGGCGAACTGGTGGGTGATCTCCGGCGCGGTGCAGTAGTCGCTGACCCACAGCGGCCGGCGGGCGAGCAGGACCTGCCCGCCGAGACCGGCGCCAGCGGGCACGACCAGGCCCTCGATGAGGTTGGTCTCGGCCTGCACCGCATGGTGCAGGACGATCTTGTCATCGCCATCCGGCTCCCCTACCCACGCAACGTCCACGCCGGCGAGCCGGGGCACGTTGGCCACCATCCGCCGGGCCGCGGCCTGCTGATCGAGTAGGACGAGGATCTCCGCGAACTCGCCGTCGAGCTCCTCCAGTACGTCGAATACCACCCGGCGACGCCTCGCCTCACCCATCTCAGACACCTGTTTCTTATGCGGCGCGGCGGCGTACGGATCTGTCGAATCCCCGCTGGTGCCACGCGGTCATGGTTGCTTGCCGGCCAGCCGTGCGCCATCTCCACCTGGAGACTCCAGCCGGCGACCTCCAGTCGAGGCTACCCGGCCCCGCCAGAGGCACGCACTGTGTGTCGTCAATCGATTACAGGGGGGAGGGGCGAGGGGTGCGCCGCCGCTCTCCTAGACCGAGCCAGGAGGCCGGGACATGGGTAACACGACGCAGGAGAATCCGGACCAGATAAACCGGATCCGGCAGCAGGACACCGACGGGCCCGGCGAAGCCGGTGTGGTGCCTGCCGGGGCCGGCCGCGTCCATCACAGGGACCACACCAACCGCATGGAGCTCACTACTCGCACGGACCGCACCGACCTGACCGACCTGACCGACCTGACCGACCGTCTTGACCCCCACGGCCGCGCGGGCCGCACCGAGCTCACCAGCTCCGGCGGCACCGGATCCAACGGCCCCGGATCCAACGACACGGGATCCAACGACACGGGCTCCAACGACACGGGCTCCAACGACACGGGATCCATATCCATCGACCTGGAAGCACCGGACCCGGAAGGACTCCTCGCGCAGGCGGCCGCCTCCGCCGCCGACCACGTCTCCGACCGCGAGCTGGGCCGGCTGGTGATGCGCTACTGGCGGCTCGTTCCCGGTGATGCACTGGCCTGCTACACCGCGGCGGAGCTGCTCGCCGCCACCATGGCGCACCGCGGGCTGGCCACCCGGCGGCTGCCCGGCGAGCCGTTGCTGCGGGTGGCGGAGTCCCCGGCGGACGCCGGCCGCACCGTCATCGAGATCGTCACCGACGACACCCCGTTCCTGGTCGAGTCGGTCACCGCCGCGCTGGTCTCCCGCGGGCTGACCGTCCACCTGCTGGCGCACCCCGTCCTGGTGGTCGACCGGGGACCGCTCGGCGAGCTGCGGGACGTCCATCCGGACATCGCGCCGGAGGACGCCGGCTCGGACCACCTGGTGGAGAGCTGGATGCACCTGGAGATCGACCGGGTGCGGGACGAGGACGTGCGCGCCGAGGTGCGGGCCGACCTGGCCCGGGTCCTCAGCGACGTGCGCGAGGTCGTCGAGGACTGGCCGAGGATGCGGGAGCAGGCGCTGACGCTGGCCAACGAGCTGGCCGGAGCGGCACTGCCCGTCCCGGCCAAGGACATCACCGACTCGGTGGACCTGCTGCGCTGGCTGGCCGCGGACCACTTCACGTTCCTCGGCTACCGCGAGTACCGGCTGGCCGCGGGCGAGGACGGGCAGCCGCTGCTGCGCGCCCTGCCGGGCACCGGCCTGGGCATCCTGCGCTCGGACCGGACCACGCCGCGGGCGCTGTCCTCGTTCAGCCCGGAGGCGTTCGCCAGGCTGCCGGAGAAGCGGCTGCTGATCATCACCAAGGCCAACGCCCGGGCCACCGTGCACCGCTCGGCCTACCTGGACTACGTCGGCATCAAGACGTTCGACG
>JBKOWA010000459.1:0-2486 GCA_046724155.1 Actinomycetota bacterium | reverse complement strand
GCGGCCGCCTGGGCAGAGCTGCGCGCCGCCTTGCGTAGAGCTGGACACAAGCTGGCTGGCAACGACGCCTGGATTGCCGCGACAGCGATCGCGCACGGCATGCCGCTCCTCACTCAGGACGGCGACTACGTGGGCGTGCCGGGCCTGCACGTGATCCAGGTGTGACACGACAGACACCGCCTGGCACGAGGGTCCCGGCTCAGCCGGGGCGCAGCGCCGGGCCGGCGGTGGCGAACGCGGTGGCCAGCCCGTCCCGCCAGTGCGGCAGGGCGGGCAGCCCGGCCGCGAGCCAGGCCGCACTGGACAGCACCGAGTAGGCCGGCCGGGGCGCCGGGCGGGGGTACGCCGCGGTGGTGGTCGGGCCGATCCGGTCCGGGTCGGCGCCCAGCTCCTCGAACACCGCCCGGGCCAGGCCGTACCAGGTGGTGTCGCCGCCGTTGGTGCAGTGGTAGACCCCGGGTGGCGCGTCGCTGCCGGCCAGTGCTACCAGGCCGCGCGCCAGGTCCCGCGACCAGGTGGGCGAGCCGCGCTGGTCGTCGACCACCTCCAGCGTCGGCCGGGAGCGTTCCAGGCGGGCGATCGTCTTGACGAAGTTGCCGCCGGTCTCGCCGTACACCCAGGCGGTCCGCACCACCCAGGCCCGCACCGGCGAGTCCAGCACCGCCCGCTCGCCGGCCAGCTTGCTGGCCCCGTAGACGGTGGCCGGGCCGGTCGGCGCGTCGACCGGGTACGGCCGGCCGGCGGCCCCGCTGAACACGTAGTCGGTGGACACCTGGACCAGCGACACCCCGTGGCGGGCACACGCCTCGGCCAGGTTGGCCGGCCCGGTGGCGTTGACCGCGAAGGCGCGGTCGGCGTTGGTCTCCGCGTCGTCCACCGCGGTGTAGGCGGCCGCGTTGATGCAGACCAGCCGGTCGGCGCCGGCCCGGGCCGCCCCGACCCACTCGGCCACGGTCTTGTCCACCATCGGGGCGTCGGTGACGTCCAGCACGGCCCGGGTCAGGCCCTGCGCCGACCCGCCCGCCACCCGCAGCAGGTCCGCACCGAGCTGCCCGCCCGCCCCGGTCACCAGCAGCGCTGTGCTCATCATGCCGGCCGTCCACAGGGCCGACGGTTATCCACAACCAACCAACTCAAGGGGTTGACAGCCGGCAGATCCGGTAGCGTTTTCCGTGGGTTGTCCCCCCGAGGAGGGCGGGGGCTGGCGCCGGGAGCGGCGGGCAGCCGGTGCCTCGGGCGCCTCACAGGGCGGCCTTGGCCTTCAGCGGCTCCCACCAGGAGCGGTTGGCGCGATACCACTCGACCGTGCTGGCCAGGCCGTCCTCGAAGCGGGTCTGCGGGGCGTAGCCGAGGGCGGCCAGCTTCGAGTGGTCCAGCGAGTACCGCCGGTCGTGGCCCTTGCGGTCGGTGACGTACCGCACCGCCGACCAGTCCCGCCCGGTGGCGTCCAGCAGCAGCTGGGTCAGCTCCCGGTTGGTCAGCTCCCGGCCGCCGGCGATGTTGTAGACCTCGCCCGGCACGCCCTTCTCCGCGACCAGCTGGATGCCGCGGCAGTGGTCGTCCACGTGCAGCCAGTCCCGCACGTTCAGCCCGTCGCCGTACAGCGGCACCGTGCCGCCGTCGATGAGGTTGGTGACGAACAGCGGGATGACCTTCTCCGGGAACTGGTACGGCCCGTAGTTGTTCGAGCAGCGGGTGATCGACACGTTCAGCCCGTAGGTGGTGGCGTAGGCGCGGGCGAGCAGGTCCGCGCCCGCCTTGGCCGCCGAGTACGGAGAGTTGGGGGCCAGCGGCCAGTCCTCGGTCCAGGAGCCCTCCTCGATCGAGCCGTACACCTCGTCGGTGGACACGTGCACCACCCGCGGCAGCTCGGTGCGCAGGCAGGCGTCGAACAGCGTCTGGGCGCCGAGCACGTTGGTGACCACGAAGTCCTGGGCGCCGACGATCGACCGGTCCACGTGCGTCTCGGCGGCGAAGTTGACCACGACGTCGTGCCCGGGCAGCAGCTCGAGCAGGTGCTTCTCATCGGTGATGTCGCCCTGCACGAACCGGTAGCCGGGGTGGTCCGCGACCGGCGCGAGGTTGGCCAGGTTGCCCGCATAGGTCAGCTTGTCGAACACCGTCACCTCGGCGTCCGCGTACCCCGGGTAACCGCCGGCCAGCAGGGTGCGGACGTAGTGGGACCCGATGAACCCGGCGCCGCCGGTGACGAAGACACGCATGGCGGCGAGTCTGGCACACCCGCGGCGCGAGCCCGGCGCCCCTGCGGGCAGCCGCCTGGTCCACTCGATCGGGTTACGCTGGCCGGTGGCGGTCTGGTGACTGGAAGTAAACGGCGAACCTTAGGCTGGCGTAGGACGTCCTCAACGGGGGAACTCTGGCATCGAACCCCGAGCCGGACACAGAAAGTCGAGGGCGCGTGACTGATCCGTGGGACCCGCAGCGGGGCGACCCGGCCAGGCCGTCGCTGCCGCCCGACCTGGACC
>JBKOWA010000396.1:0-1971 GCA_046724155.1 Actinomycetota bacterium | reverse complement strand
GTCCGGACCGGGCCGCTGGCCGGGCTGACCAGAAGGGGGCGCCGGGTCCGGCCGGGTTACGGGACCTGGATGCGCTGCCGGCCTCCGAGCGGGAGGAGTTGCGCGCCTTCGCCCTCCGGGAGGTTGACCGCGAGCTGTCCGAGATGCGGACGCAGGCCATCCAGTCGGCCGCCGCGGTGCGGTCCGAGGCCGAGACCCTCGCCTCGTTCACCCGCAGCATGGCCGAGCAGGAGGCGGCGACCCTGCGCCGCACCGCGGAGAACGAGATCGAGAACACCCGACGTGCGGTGCAGGCCGAGTCGGAGAACGCCCGCCGGCAGGCGGCCCTCGAGGCGTCCACCCTCGTCCTGGAGGCCCGCCGGCAGGCCGAGCAGGAGGCGGCCGCGATCACCGAGCGGGCTCGCGGCCTGCAGGCCGAGGCGGAGCGGCGCGAGGAGCGTCTGGTGGACCGGGAGCGCCGGTTCGACGAGCAGCACCGCCGCCTGGAGCTGCGCGACGCCGAGCTGACTGCGGCGCAGCAGGCCCTTGAGGCCCGCGACGTGGAGGTGGCCGCCGCCGAGACGGCGCTGCGGTCGGAGCTGGAGCGGGTCGCCGGCCTCACCGCGGGCGACGCCAAGGCCGAGCTGCTGCGGAGCATCGAGGCGCAGTGCCGGCGGGACGCGGCGATCATCGTGCGCGACATCGAGGCCGAGGCCCGGCAGAACGCCGAGCACCGGGCCCGGCACATCGTGGTGGATGCCATCCAGCGGGTGGCCAGCGAGCAGACCGCGGAGAGCGTGGTCAGCGTGCTGCAGCTGCCGGGTGATGAGATGAAGGGCCGGATCATCGGGCGCGAGGGCCGCAACATCCGGGCGTTCGAGTCGGTCACCGGGGTGAACCTGATCATCGACGACACCCCCGAGGCGGTGCTGCTGTCCTGCTTCGACCCGGTACGCCGGGAGATCGGCCGGCTGACCCTCGAGAAGCTCGTCCTGGACGGCCGGATCCACCCGCAGCGGATCGAGGAGGTCTACGAGCGCAGCCGGGACGAGGTCGAGCAGCTGTGCGTCAAGGCCGGCGAGGATGCGCTGGTCGAGGTCGGCATCACCGACATGCACCCGGAGATGATCAAGCTGCTCGGCCGGCTGCGGTACCGCACGTCGTACGGCCAGAACGTGCTGAAGCATCTGATCGAGACCGCGCACATCGCCGGGATCATGGCGGTCGAGCTGAGGATGGAACCGACCCTGCTGAAGCGCTCGGCCTTCCTGCACGACATCGGCAAGGCGTTGACCCACGAGGTCGAGGGCAGCCACGCGCTGATCGGCGCCGACCTGGCTCGCAAGTACGGGGAGAGCGACGAGGTGGTGCACGCGATCGAGGCGCACCACAACGAGGTGCCGCCGCAGACCATCGAGGCGGTGCTCACCCAGGCGTCGGACTCCTGCTCGGGCGGCCGGCCGGGCGCCCGCCGGGAGAGCCTTGAGGCGTACGTCAAGCGGCTGGAGCGGATCGAGGAGATCGCCTCCGGCAAGCCCGGAGTGGACCGGGTCTTCGCCATGCAGGCCGGCCGCGAGATCCGGGTGATCGTGCAGCCGGAGGTCGTCGACGACGTGACGGCCCACCTGCTGGCCCGCGAGGTCGCCAAGCAGATCGAGGACGAGCTGACCTACCCGGGGCAGATCAGGGTCACCGTGGTCCGGGAGTCGCGGGCCACCGAGATCGCCCGCTGACCTGCCGCAGCAGCACCGACTGCGCTGTGCCCGGCGCGGCGGGCAGCATCCGGGTGGACAGCACCTGGAACGCGGCACCGGGCAGGGCGTTGCGGGGATATCACAGGCGGCTGCCGGTCGGCCTTTCGTAGGGTGGGCAGCGTGACACGGCACATCGTCTGGGACTGGAACGGGACCCTGCTCGACGACAACCACGCGGTGGTCGCCGCGGTGAACACGGTCTGCGCGTCGTACCAGCGTCCGGCCATCAGTCTCGACG
>JBKOWA010000221.1:0-4412 GCA_046724155.1 Actinomycetota bacterium | reverse complement strand
ACGCAGCGCCGTCGAGGGGGGTTCGGCAGCCGACCCGGGGGCCGCGGGGCTGGTCGGCGTGCGGGAGGCCAGCCGGCGGATCCTTGCGAACGTCGAGCGGGTCATCGAGGGTAAGCCCAACATCGTCCGGCTGGCCCTGGTCGTCCTGCTGGCCGAGGGTCACCTGCTGATCGAGGACGTGCCGGGGGTTGGCAAGACCAAGCTGGCCAAAGCGCTGGCCCGCTCCATCGACTGCTCGGTGCGCCGCATCCAGTTCACCCCGGACCTGCTGCCCTCCGACGTGACCGGCGTCAGCGTCTACAACCAGGAGACCCGCGACTTCGAGTTCAAGCCCGGTTCGGTGTTCGCCAACCTGGTGGTCGGCGACGAGATCAACCGCGCCTCGCCGAAGACCCAGTCCGCGCTGCTGGAGTGCATGGAGGAGCGGCAGGTCACGGTGGACGGCGAGACCTACGTGCTCGAGGCGCCGTTCATGGTCATCGCCACCCAGAACCCGATCGAGATGGAGGGCACCTACCCGCTGCCCGAGGCGCAGCGCGACCGCTTCACCGCCCGCATCTCGATGGGCTACCCGGACGCCGGCGCCGAGATGCAGATGCTGACCGACCACGCCGGCGCCGACCCGCTCGACACCCTGCAGCCCGTCTCCACTGCCCTGGAGGTGCGCTCGATGATCAACGGCGTGCGCGGCATGCATGTCTCGGACGCGGTGCGCCGGTACGTGATCGACGTGGTCACCGCCACCCGGCGCTCCCCCGAGCTGCGGCTGGGCGGCTCCCCGCGAGCCAGCCTGCAGCTGCTGCGGGCGGCCCGGGCGCAGGCCGCGCTGGAGGGCCGGGAGTACGTGCTGCCGGACGACGTGCAGCAGCTCGCCGTCGCGGTGCTCGCGCACCGGGTGCTGCCCACGGCAGAGGCCCAGATCGCCCGCCGGACCTCGGACGTGATCGTCAGCGACCTGCTGCACCGGGTTCCGGTGCCGCGCTCGGCCGGGCGGACCTGATGCGCACCGCGCTGGGGCCGGCCTGATGCGTACCGCGCTGGGCGCCCTGACCACCCGGGGCCGCTGCCTGCTGGCGGCCGGGGTTGCGGCCGGCCTGTGCGCGCTGGTGCTCGGGGAGAAGGACCTGCTCCGGGTGGCCTGCTTCCTGGTCGCGCTGCCGCTGATCGCGGCCGGCATGGTGGTGCGCACCCGGTTCCGGCTGCGCTGCGCCCGCCAGGTGGTGCCGGCCCGGGTGCCCGCCGGACAGCCCGCCGAGGTGGTGCTCGAGCTGGAGAACGTCTCCTACCTGCCCACCGGCCTGCTGCTGCTCGAGGACGACCTGCCGTACACCCTGGGCGGCCGGCCCCGGTTCATGCTGGACCGGATTCGCCCGGGCACCCCGCGCCGGGTGCGGTACCCGGTGCGTTCCGACGTCCGCGGCCGCTACCGGATCGGTCCGCTGCGGCTGCGGCTGACCGACCCGTTCGGGCTGGTCGAGCTGACCCGCAGCTTCACCGCCACCGACCGGCTGACCGTGGTGCCTGCGGTACTGCCGCTGCCAGCGGTCAGCCTGGCCGGGGCCTGGCACGCCGGCGGCGACAGCGTGGCCCGCGCGGTGGCGGTGCGCGGCGAGGACGACGCGGCCACCCGCGAGTACCGGCACGGCGACGACCTGCGCAAGGTGCACTGGCGGTCCACCGCGCGGGCCGGCAAGCTGATGGTCCGGCGCGAGGAGCGGCCCTGGCAGTCCACCGCGACCCTGCTGCTGGACTCCCGCGCCGCCGCGCACCATGGCCACGGCTCGGGGTCCAGCTTCGAGTGGGCGGTCAGCGCGGTGGCCAGCATCGGCGTGCACCTCGCCCGGCTCGGGTACACGTTGCGGCTGCTCACCGACGCCGGGCCGGTGCAGCCCGGGGTTGACTTCGCCCACGAAGGGGTGCTGCTCGACCAGCTGGCCGAGGCCCGCTTCCACCACCGCACCGACCTGCGCGGCGCGGTCACCGCGCTGCGCGGCGGCGAGGGCGGGCACGGCACCCTGGTCGCCGTGCTGGGCACGATCAGCCAGGCCGACGCCCAGGCGCTGGTCACCGCCCGGACCGGGCAGGACCTCAGCATCGCGATCCTGCTGGACACCCCGACCTGGGCCGGCCGGCTGCGGCAGGCCATCTCGGGCGGCGACGACCCGGACCGCGACCAGGTCGCCGAGCTGATGCTGCGCAACGGCTGGCGGGTGATCCCGGCCGAGCACGGCAGCCTGCTGCCCGACCTGTGGCCGCGAGCCGGCGAGCGGGCCGGGTTGCCGGCGCTGCTCAGCATGCGGACGGAGCAGGGAGTGCCGTCATGAGGCCGAGCAGCCGGCTGACGGTCGCGGCCGGGGTGGCCGCGGGATTGGGCACGATGCCGCTCGGCGCGCTGCTCGACAGCGCTACCTGGATGTTCCCTGCCGCGGCGGCGATCGCGGTGGTCACCTCATTCAACGTGCTGGCCCGGGTGCTCCGGCTGCCGCCCGCCCTGGTGCCGCTGGCCGGCGCGTCGGGGCTCCTCCTCTTCCTCTGCTTCGGCTACGCCAACTCCGGCAACATCGCCGGGCTGGTGCCCACCGGGCACTCCCTCCGCCTGCTGCAGGAGGGGTTGCGCGGCAGCTTCGAGGACATCAATTCCTACGCCGCGCCCGCGCCGACGACCCCGGGGCTGCTACTGATCATGGCGCTCACCGCCGGGCTGATGACGATCGTGGTGGATACCATCGCGGTGGCCGCCCGCCGGCCGGCAGTCGCCGGTCTGGTGATGCTCGCGCTCTACGCGGTGCCCACCGCGATCTCCAACTCGGCGGTGCCGTGGCTGCTGTTCGTGGCCGCGGCCGGCGGCTACCTGGTGCTGCTGCTGGCTGAGGAGCGTGAGCGGCTGCTGCGCTGGGGCCGGCCGGTCGGCGCCGCCGACCCGAGCTGGCAGGGCGACCCGGTGCCGGTCCGGTTCAGCGGGCGGCAGGCCGGGGTGGCGGCGCTGGCGGTGGCCGTGGTGGTGCCGCTGTTCGTGCCGGGGATCTCGGTCAGTGGGCTGTCCGGCCTGGGCTCCGGACCGGGCGACGGCCCGGGCAACGGCACCCGGATCGACCCCTTCGCCGCGCTGAAGGGCAGCCTGAACCGCGGTGGCGCCCCGATCGAGATGTTCCGGCTGTACACCGCCCACACCGATCTGCACTACCTGCGCACCCAGGTGCTCGACCAGTACACCGACCGCGGCTGGCAGCCTTCCCGGCCCGAGGCGTCCGGCTCCGCCAACGGCCCGCTGGCCAGCCAGGCGTTCGGCGATACCAGGCAGTACTCGGCCCGCATCGAGGTCACCGGGTACGCCGACAAGTACCTGCCGATCCCGGCCGGGACGTACTGGCTGTCCGGACTTCAGGACGAGAACTGGAAGTACGACGGGGAGCGCTTGATGGTGTTCTCCACCGTGGCGCAGGCGACCGGCAAGAGCTACCAGGCCGATGCTGCCGAGCCGGCGCCCACGGTGGCCACCCTGAAGCTGAGCCAACCCCTGCCGGACGAGGACCGGGTGAAGCGGCAGTGGGGCGGCTACCCGCAGATCTCCTCCCGGTTCCCGCCCACGATCCGGGAGAAGGTGCGGGACTTGACCGAGGGCAAGCCCACCCAGTACGACAAGGTCAAGGCGATTCGGGACTACTTCAGCCCGGCCAACGGCTTCACGTACTCCACCTCGACCCAGGTGGGTGACACCGGCAGCGAGCTGGCCGACTTCGTGCTGGAGAAGAAGCAGGGCTACTGCCAGCAGTACGCGGCGGCGATGGCGATCATGCTGCGGATCGCCGGCGTGCCGTCCCGGGTGGTGATCGGCTTCACCCGGCATACCCGGCCGACCAACGGCTACTGGTCGATCCAGAACACCGACGCGCACGCCTGGGTGGAGGCCTACTTCAACGCGCTGGGCTGGATCCCGTTCGACCCGACACCGCCGGACCCGACCATCCCGGGCCGGATGTCCGGCTTCCCGCCGGCCGACCCGCCGTTCAGCCCGGCCGTCCCGAGCGCGAGCGCCGGCAGCAGCGCCGACCCGTCCGACGTGCCCACCGACGCGGGCCCGCAACGCAAGCCGCTCGACCCCCAGACGGACATCGGCGCCGCCGCCAGCGAGGGGACCCGGCTCACCCTGAAGGGCTTCCTGATCATCCTGGGTGTCCTCCTGGCGCTGCTGATCCTGGCCTCGCCGGCGCTGGCCAGGGCGGTACAGCGGCGCCGCCGGCTGGAGCTCGCCGGGCGGGCCGAGCCCGGCCAGGCGGCCCGCGCCGCCTGGGACGAGCTGGTCGCCACCACGCTCGACCTGGCGGTGCCGCTACACCCGGACGAGACCCCCCGCACGGTCGCCCGGCGGCTGGTCACCGAGCTGTCCCTGGACGGCCCGCCTGCGGCCGGGC
>JBKOWA010000152.1:0-4220 GCA_046724155.1 Actinomycetota bacterium | reverse complement strand
CCGCTAGGGTGTGCCCAGCGGATCTTGGCCGGAGCCAGGGGCGATCGGGCCGGATGCGCCGCAGGGGCGGAGTACGGGTAGCGCCGGAGTGCTGGCCCCGTATCGGCGATGGCAACGCAGTTCGGGTTCCCGGGACCCCGGGGTCCGTGCTGAGTTTGTGGTAGGCAGCGAGGCGCCGGCCGGGTGTCGCGCCGCAGCTGAAGATCAGTTAGTCGCACTCTGGGTCGGTCACGTGGGGCCAACGCCCGGTACGGAGGTCTCGTGCTTCGCGCGCTCGCGCACCCGGTCACCTTTCTCGGGTTGCTCGCCGGATTCCTGGTCGCCATCGCCGCGCACGCCGTCGCCCAGGCCGTGGTGGCCCGCGGCTACCGCGACCGCCGGGCCTTGCGCGAGCTGCGCCAGCCGAGCCGCATCATCGACCCGTTCGGCGCGGTGGCGGCCGCGTTCGCAGGCCCGGGCTGGGGGGTCTCGCGCCAGCAGCCGTTGCGGTGGCGCGGGCGCGGCCGGCAGGTTCTGCTGTTGCTTGCCGGCCCAGCAGCGTCCCTGGCCGTCGGCGCGGCCGGGATCGCGGTCTACCTTGCAGTCGGTGGTCCCCGGGGGCTGCTCGAGGTGGTGCGGCTGTCGCACCTGCTGCAAGGCCGGTCAACCGACCTGGTGCAGGTCTTCCTGACCCGGGGGCAGCTCTTCCCGTTGGCGTTCGGTCTTGAGGCGCTCGCCGTCGCCGTGCTCAGCCTGGTACCGCTCCCGCCGCTGACCGGGTGGCGGATCCTGATGCTCTACTCGGGGCGGTCGCTGGGCTGGCAGCGGGCGCGGGAGTACCTCGAGGAGCGCAACTTCGGGGTAGTCGCGCTACTCCTGCTGCTGCTCATCCCGCTCGGCCTCGGCGGCCCGATCCTGCTCGAGCTCATCGACTGGGTGGTGGGCCTGCTGGTCGGCCTCGTCGCCTGACACCGGCGGGGCGGCGCAGGCGACGTTCGCGTGGTGGGGTTGTCTCGGCCGCTCGTCGCTGACACCGGGGCGGGAGTGCCTGGCAGGTCTGCGGTTCTGCGGCGCTGGGGGTCCTGCGACCTGGCGACCCGGCAACCTGGGGCTCAGCGGCGGGGGCCCGCGACCTGGGAGTCCTACCGCTTTGAGGCTTCGCCGCTTTGTAGCCGTACCACCTTACCTCTTCAGTGATTTATCGACTTATCTTCCTGGTGGCCGCGTGATGCGAGCCGCCGGTACCTGTTGGGTTACCGTCGTGCCATGCCCGCCCCTGCCGACTCTCCGGCCGCCGCGCTGGCCGGCCGGAAACGGTCGGCGCCAGCTGAGGCTGCGCAGCCGCGGTCTGCGGCCGCTGGCCCGGCGGCCGGTCCGCAGGTGACCGACGAGGCCGCTCGGTCGGCGGGCAGCGGTGGGCGGGCGACCCCGTTCCAGGTACGGCTGGAGAATTTCGAGGGGCCGTTCGACCTGCTGCTGCAGCTGATCGCCAAGCACCAGCTCGACGTCACCGAGGTGGCGCTGTCGCAGGTCACCGACGAGTTCCTGGCCCACATCCGGGCGCTCGGTGCCGACTGGGACCTAGACCAGGCCACCGAGTTCCTGGTCGTCGCCGCGACGCTGCTCGACCTCAAGGCGGCGCGGCTGCTGCCGGCGGCAGACGTCGAGGACGAGGAGGACCTGGCCCTGCTGGAGGCCCGCGACCTCCTCTTCGCCCGGCTCCTGCAGTACCGGGCGTACAAGCAGGCGGCCGGGCTGTTCGGGCGGCTCATCGCGGAGCATGCGCACCGGCACCCGCGCAGCGTCCAGCTGGAGCCACGCTTCGCCGAGCTGCTGCCCGAGGTGCTGCTCGGGGTGGGCCCCGAGCAGTTCGCCCGGATCGCCGCTCGGGCGCTGGCACCCAAGCCGGTTCCGACCGTGTCAGTGGAACACATCCATATGCCCAGGGTGAGCGTCCGCGAGCACGCGGCCATCCTGCGGGAGCTGCTGCAGCGGCTGGGCACCGCGACATTCCGGTCGCTGACGAACGACTGCCAGCACACCCTCGAGGTCGTGGCAAGGTTCCTGGCGCTGCTCGAGCTGTACCGGGAGGGCGCGGTGGCCTTCGAACAGGTCGCCGCGCTCGGCGAGCTGCACGTGCGCTGGGCCGGACCGGCAGATGGCGGCGTGGGGGAAGAGCCGGCGACCGACGTGGACGAGGAGTACGGGTGAACGACCAGCAGCCGCCGGACCGGTCCGCTGCGGCGCCGGATCGGACCAGCGACTCCGCCCCGGCGGTCAACGACGCGGTCGCCGAGAACTCCGCCGAGAACCGAGCGGTGCCGGTGCCAGGGGAGGCGGCGCCGCCTGGGCCCGCCCGGGCTGGCGAACCCACTCCGCCAGCTGAACCACAAGCCGATGAGCCCGCTCCCGCCGGGCAAGGCCAAGCCGATGAGCCGGCTCCCGCCGGGCAGGGCACCGTGGCGGGAGACTCCGATCTGGGGAGCGACCCGACAGCCGGCCCACATGCCGATGAGCCGACTCCTCCGGGGCAGGACACGGTGCTGGGAGACCCGGACCCGGGTGGCGATGAGGGGGGCGACCGGGCGGGGGAGCCGGGTCCGGGCGGTGACTCGACAGCCGGGCCGGCCGGAGGCTCCGCGGGGGAGCCCGCCCCGGCCGCCGGCGCCACCGGGCCGGACCCACAGCGGCTGCGGTCGGCGGTGGAGGCGATCCTGTTCGTGGTGGACCGGCCCATCGCATCGGTCGACCTGGCGCAGGTGCTGGACGTGCCGCAGCCCGCCGTCCTTGCGGCGCTGGCCGAGCTGCACGCCGACCTGGACGAGCAGGGCCGCGGCTTCGAGTTGCGGAAGGTTGCCGGCGGCTGGCGCCTCTACACCCGGGAGGAGTTCGCGCCCTACGTGGAGCGGTACGTGCTCGACGGGCAGCAGGCTCGGCTCACCCAGGCCGCGCTCGAGACCCTGGCGGTGGTCGCTTACCGGCAGCCGGTCACCCGGTCCCGCATCTCGGCCATCCGGGGCGTGAGCGTCGACAGCGTGATCCGCACCCTGCTCAGCCGCGGGCTGATCGAAGAGTGCGGCAGCGAGCCGGAGACGGGTGGGCTGCTCTACCGGACCACGCCCCTGTTCCTGGAGAAGCTCGGTCTCCAGTCCTTGGAGGAGCTTCCGTCTTTGGCTCCCCTTCTCCCTGAGCTGGAGTCCGTGGAAGATGTCGTACCCTCAACCTGAGCCAGAGACTGGTACCCGCCTTCAGAAGGTGCTGGCGGCGGCCGGGGTGGCGTCCCGCCGCGCGGCTGAGGACCTCATCTCCGCAGGGCGGGTCGCGGTAAACGGTGAGGTCGTCCGGGTCCTCGGCCGGCGGGTGAACCCGGCGACGGATGTGATCCACGTCGACGGCGTGCGGGTGAACGTCCGGGACGACCGGCTGTACCTGGCGTTGAACAAGCCCCGCGGTGTGCTCAGCACGATGTCGGACGAGCGGGGGCGCCGCACCGTGGCGGAGTATGTCGCCGAACGCGAGGAACGGCTGTTCCACGTCGGGCGGCTTGACCAGGACTCCGAGGGGTTGTTGCTGCTCACCAACGACGGCGAGCTGGCGCATCGGCTCATGCACCCGAGGTACCAGGTCCTGAAGACATACCTCGCCGAGGTGCCGGGTCCGGTTCCGCGCGACCTCGGCAGGCGGCTGCGTTCCGGCGTTGAGCTGGACGACGGCCCGGTCACGGTCGACGACTTCACGGTCGTGGACGCCGGCCAGGGACGAGCGCTGGTACAGCTCACGCTGCACGAGGGCCGCAAGCGGGTTGTCCGGCGGCTGCTCGCACAGGTCGGGCATCCGGTCAACCGGCTGGTGCGCACCCAGATCGGTCCGGTGCGGCTCGGTCACCAGCGGCCGGGCACGGTGCGGAGGCTGAGCCAGGGCGAGGTGGGCGAGCTGTACCGGCTCGTCGGCATGTAGCTTCGCGTCGGCTCGCGTGCAGTCGGCTTTCGTGGCCGTGGCCGTGGCCGCCCGCGCCGGTCGGCTGGGAACAGCTCCGGCGCAGGCCCGAGCTTTCTGATTACGGGGCAGCCCCGGAGTCTTACCCGACGGCAGCCCGTAGCGCGTGCCGAGGCTGGCAGCTCATCCCGAGACATCCGGCCCTCGCTCGGTCGCGGGGCGAACGCTCCCGGGCCACTGTCGGCGTATCCGTTTATCGGCTGATCGGCATGTAGCTGTACCGATGATCCTCTTTACCTGTATAC
>JBKOWA010000497.1:0-3227 GCA_046724155.1 Actinomycetota bacterium | reverse complement strand
CCGGCAAGGTGTTCGCCATCGTTGCCGTGGCCGTGTTCCTGGCCCTGCTGGACCTGTTCATCGTCAATATCGCGTTCCCGGCCATCCAGGCCGGGTTCGACGGAGCCAGCATCTCTGACGTGTCCTGGGTGCTCAACGCGTACGCGATCGTGTACGCCGCGCTGCTGGTGCCGGCCGGGAAGCTGGGGGACATCTTCGGGCGGCGCCGGGTGTTCGTCGCCGGGCTGCTCGCCTTCGGGATCGGCTCGGCGCTGTGCGCGGTCGCGCCGAACCTGCAGTTCCTGATCGCGGCCCGGGTTCTCCAGGCCGCCGGCGCCGCCGCCGTGACGCCCACCTCGCTGGGGCTGCTGATGCCGGTGCTGCCGCCGCAGAAGCGGCCGGTGGCGATCGGCGGCTGGGCGGCGATCGGCGCCGTCGGGGCCGCTGTCGGGCCGCCGCTGGGCGGGGTGCTGACCGACATCGACTGGAAGTGGATCTTCCTCATCAACGTCCCGATCGCGTTGGTCACCGCCGTGATCGCCTGGCGGCGGCTGGACGAGGTGCGGGACCCGGCCAAGCCGCAGCTGCCGGACATGGTGGGCACCCTGCTGCTGATCGCGTCGGTCACGCTGATCAACCTGGGGCTGGTCAAGGGGCCGGACTGGGGCTGGGACGGCAGGGCCGTGGGCTCGATGGTCGGCGCCGTGCTGCTCGCCGTGGTGTTCGTGGTGCGGTCCCGCCGCCACTCCGCGCCGGTGCTGGAGCTGTCGATCATGCGGGTGCCGGCGTTCGCCCTGTCCTGCATCTCCGCCACGCTGTTCTTCGCCGCGTTCGCCGTGATGCTGCTCAGCAACGTCCTCTACCTGACCGAGGTCTGGCACTACTCCCCGATCAAGGCCGGGGTGGCGCTGACGCCCGGCCCGCTCGCCGTCGCGGCCTGCGCGCCCCTCTCCGGGCGCCTGATCAGGCGGTTGGGGCCGGGCCTGATCGGCGGGATCGGCGGGGTCGTCTTCGGCTTCAGCGCGCTGCTGTGGATCTGGTCGCTGGGTCTGGACCCGGCATACGCGTCCGGCTACCTGCCCGGCATGGTCATCGGCGGGGTTGGCATCGGGCTGGCGCTGCCGGCCTTCACCGTGGCGGCCACCGCCACCCTGCCGCCGCAGCGGCTGGCCACCGGGATCGGCGCGCAGACCATGTTCCGGCAGATCGGCGCCACCTTCGGCGTCGCCGGGTTCGTCGCGATCCTCGGCACGCCGGCGCGGTCTGAGATCGTGCACGCGTTCAACATGGGCCGGGTGTTCATGCTGATCTGCGCGCTGGCGGCGGCGGTGGCGCTCGGGCTGATCCGGCGCCGCAACCTGAAGCTGCCGCCGCCGGCGCCCGCCGGTGCGCCACCGTCGGCCGAGCAGCTGGCTCAGGCCACCGCGCACAGCATGTCCTGACCGCGATGGAATCCGATCGGGTGCCGGCGCACCTCGCCTACCGGGCGGTCCGCGAGAACGTCACGCGGCTGGTCCGCAACGCCCCGGACACCGCCGGCACCACGGTGCCGGCGTGTCCGGAGTGGACGGTGCGGGACCTGGTGGCCCACCTGGCGGAGAACTGCTCGGGAATGCTCCGCGAGCCGGGCGTCGGTGCGGACGCCGGACTCGCGGAGCAGCTGGACTGGTGGCAGTTGACGGGGGAGCGGGTGGAGCAGCTGGCCGCCGGCGGCGCGCTGCAGCTCCACCGGCTGCTGATGGACGCGTTCACCCACGAGCTCGACCTGCGCGTGGCGCTCGGGGTGCCACCGCCGACCGACCACCCGGCCTACCCGGAGGCCCTCGATGTGGCGGCCAGCGGGCTGGACTGGTCGTTCTCCCTGCACGGGCTGCCCGCGGTGCAGCTGTCCTGCGAGGACCGCAGCTGGGTGGCCGGCCCGGGGCGGCCGCTGGCCCGGGTGAGCGGGTCCTGCCACCACCTGTACCGCTCGCTCACCGGCCGGCGCACCCCGGCCCAGATCGCCGCGCTGGACTGGAGCAGCGATCCGCGGCGGTGGCTGCCGGCGTTCTACTGGGGCCCCTTCAGCGAGCCGGCCGCGCCGACCGAGCCGGGCCCCGACGCGTAGCTCGCCACTCCCCCGGGCCGGTGACGCACGCCGGGCTCGCGCACCCGATCGGTGGTGCGCACACCGCCGCGGCAAACCTGCCGCCGCTGGCCGTCATGCTCCGGCTGAAAGCGGAGGTTCGCGCGTAGTCCGAGCCGTCCATCGAGGTCGGCCTCGCTAGACCGACCTCGATGTGCCGCCGTTGGTCGAAGGCGGTCAGTTGGCGAATGACTTGCCGGTCTCCAGCAGGGTCTTCAGGTCGCTGAGCACCCAGGCGTGGCCGCCGCCGGCGCCCTGGTCCTCGAACCTGCCGCTGACGATCGCGGCGAGGCGTGGTGCCCCGTCCAGCTCGTGGGTCAGGGTGAGCGAGCAGACCCCGTTCGGCCCTTCCTTGATCTCGTGGGTGATCCGGGTGATCGCCTCGGCGGCGATGTCCGGGTCCATCAGCATGTGGAACGTGGCGACCAGCCTGCGGGGCGGGTCGGCCTCCAGGACCTCGCCCTCGATGATCACCTCGGGCAGCTGGTTCCCCCGTGCGGCCGCGGCCGCCCGGAAGTGCTCGTTGGGCCGCACCTGGTAGGAGCCGCCGGGGCGCAGGTCGTAGCTGACCATTCCGGTGTACCCGTACCGTTCGGTCCACTCCGGCTTGGTGATCGCGTCCCAGATCGCCTGCGCGGTCGCCTTGATGTAGACGCGGTAGACCTGGGTGGTGGCCGGGGCCGATGGCTCCGGGGTCGGTGGAACAGTGGTCATGACTCGTTCTCCAGCTCTGCTTTGAGGTCCGCGAGCGCCGAGACCTGGCGCTCGGTGTATTTGTCGATCCAGCGGTCATGGATCAGGCGGATCGGCACCGGGTTGAGAAAGTGCAGCTTCTCCCGCCCGGAGCGCCGGGTGACCACGAGGTTCGCGTCCTCGAGGACGCGCAGGTGCTTCATCACGCCGAACCGGGTCATCTCCAGCTCGGACTCCAGCTCGGTCAGCGTGCGGCCGTCACGCTCGAAGAGCCGGTCGAGCAGGAACCGCCTGGTCGGGTCCGCGAGCGCCTTGAACACGCGGTCGTCCCCGTCGGTCACCACCCGAACATAGGTGACCGGATGGTCACATGTCAACGCTCGGCCAAGCCCCCCGCCGATCCGTCAGGGTGTGGCGGAGAGCTGGAGGA
>JBKOWA010000345.1:0-4920 GCA_046724155.1 Actinomycetota bacterium | reverse complement strand
ACGGGGTCGGCTGCGCGACGCTCGTGCCCCCGTCCTCGCCCCGGATGCCACCGCGGACCGGGACGCCGCCGGTCGCGGCGGCGGCAGGCCGAGCATGCGGGACAGCCGGCCGCGGCGCCGGGTGAGGTAGGCCGCCGCGGCCGGCTCGTGCCGGGCGAACGAGGCGAGCATGCCCAGCGCCAGCAGGGTGACCACCAGTGACGTGCCGCCGGCGGAGATCAGCGGCAGCGGGATCCCGGTCACCGGAAGCAACCCGGTGACGTACCCCATGTTGATCACAGCCTGGCCGACCAGCCAGATCGTGCCGGCGCCCGCGACCAGCCGGCAGAACGGGTCGCTGGTGCGCTGCGCCACCCGCATCCCGGCGTAGGCCAGGGTGGCGAACAGCGCCAGCACCACCAGGCAGCCGACCAGCCCGAGCTCCTCGCCGATGATGGCGAAGATGTAGTCGGTGTGCGCGTTCGGCAGCAGGCCCCACTTCTGCCGGCTCTGCCCGAGCCCGACCCCCAGCCAGCCGCCGCTGGCTAACCCGTACAGCCCCTGCACCGCCTGGTAGCCGGAGTTGCCGGAGTCGGCGAACGGGTGCAGGAAGCTGGTCAGCCGGGCCATCCGGTACGGCTCGACCAGGATCAGCAGCAGCACCGCGCCGGCCGCGCCGGCCAGCATCGTGCCGAACAGCCGGAACGGGGCGCCGACCGTCCACAGCAGGCCGAACAGGATCAGCACGAAGCACAGCGTGGTGCCGAGGTCCGGCTCCAGCATGATCAGCCCGGTCAGCAGGCACGCCATCGGGACCAGCGGCACCAGCAGGTGCTTCCAGGCGCCGAGCACCCGGTCCCGGCGGACCAGCACGGCCGCGCCCCACAGCAGGAAGGCCAGCTTGGCCGGCTCGCTCGGCTGCAGCTGCAGCGGGCCGGCGTCGATCCAGCGCCGGGAGCCGTGCACCAGCACTCCCAGCCCGGGCACCAGCACCACGAGCAGGGCAAGCACGCAGACCAGCAGCGCCGGGTAGGCCAGCGCGTGGTACGCCCGGGGCGGCAGCCGCAGGCCCAGCCAGAACACCGGCAGCCCGACGGCGACCCACATCACCTGCTTCTTGAAGACCCCGTACGCCGACCCGAAGTCCACGTAGGACTGCACCATGGACGCGGACAGCACCATCACCAGCCCGATGCCGAGCAGCAGCCCGCCGGAGACCAGGATCAGGTGCAGGGACGTCATCGGCCGGTCGAGGAACGCCCGGTCCGGAGTGGGCCCGGCGGCCGGCCCGGCCCGGCTGGCCGAGGTCACGGGGGGTCCGGCAGGTCCAGGTCGCCAGCGTCCGGCAGGTTGCGGACCGCCGCCGCGAAGGCGTCCCCCAGGGCCCGGTAGCCGGCGAACATGTCCGGGGGTGCGCCGGCCGGAGCGAGCAGCACGGTGTCCCCGGGCCTGGCCAGCCCGGCTGCAGCGCGAACCACCTCAAGCATGGCTCCATGGTCGGTGCTGGCGATGTCGATGACCGGCAGATCCGGTGCGTGTCGCGCAATCGTTGCAGCGATGACGGCCTGGTCCCGGCCGAGCAGCACGACACCGGCCAGCCGGTCGGCGTGCTCGACGGCCAGACCTGCCACGTCGGCAGCCTTGAGCCGGCCGCCGGCCACCCACACCACCCGGGGGCACGCCGCCAGCGACGCGCTGGCGGCGTGCGGGTTGGCAGCCTTGGAGTCGTCCACGTACCGGACGCCGGCCACCTCGGCGACGATCTCGTTGCAGTGCCGGTCCGGCCTGAACCGGTGCAGCCCCTCGGCCACTGCCTCGGCCGGCACCCCGAACTGCCGGGCCAGCGCGGCGGCGGCCAGCGCATTGGCCACGTTGTGCGGGCCGGACGGCCGGACGGCGTCCACAGGCGCCAGGACAACCCGCCGGTTGAACGCGAAGACTCGCGGGTCGAACGCGTGGTCCACCAGCTTCCCGTCGACCACCCCGAGCTGGCCGCGGCGCGGGGCGGACAGGGTGAAGCCATACCTGATGTCCCGGTCGCGCATCAGCTCCGCGACGGCGGGGTCGTCGGCGTTCCCGATCGCCGGCCCGATCCCCCAGATCCGGGCAACCGCGTCGGCGTAGCTGCCTGCCGAGCCGTGCCAGTCCAGGTGGTCCTCGGTGAGGTTCAGCACAACGCCGGCGGACAGCTGCAGGGTCGGGGACCGGTGCAGCTCGAAGCTGGACAGCTCCACCACGAGCGCGTCGTACGGCTGCTGCCGCAACGCCGTTTCGATGACCGGCAGCTCGGCGTTGCCGATGGCGACCGCCCGGTCGCCGGCGGCCAGCAGGATCGACTCGAGCATCCGGGCCGTGGTCGTCTTGCCGTTGGTGCCGGTCACCCCGAGCCAGAACGGGTCGTCCTCGGGTTGCAGCCGCCAGGCGAGCTCCGCTTGGCCGATCACCTCGGCGCCGGCATCCTCGGCCGCGACCAGCAGCGGGTTGTCCGGTCGCAGGTCAGGCGAGGTCACCACCAGCGCGGTACCGGCCGGCGGCTCGGCCAGGTCGAACACCACCCGGGCGCCCGCCGCGGCCAGCGGTCTGGTCCGGTCGGCCTCGGCCCGCGGGACGGTCACCGTGACCGGGGCGCCGGCCGCCACGAGCGCCCGGACCGCAGCCTGGCCGGACACCCCGGCGCCGGCCACCAGCACCGGCACGCCCGTGAGGGTCACCGGGCGTCTCATCCCGGGAGCCCGTACGACAGGAACTCGGCGTAGAACAGGCCGAGCCCGAACGCGACGGCCATCCCGGAGATGATCCAGAACCGCACGATGACCGTGGTCTCGGCCCAGCCGGCCAGCTCGAAGTGGTGGTGGATCGGCGCCATGTTGAACACCCGGGTGCGGCGCGCCTTGAACACCGCCACCTGGAACATCACCGACAGCGCCTCGACCACGAACAGCCCGCCGAGCACCACCAGCAGCAGCTCGGTCCTGGTCAGGATGGCCAGCCCGGCCATCAGGCCGCCCAGCGCCAGCGACCCGGTGTCCCCCATGAAGATCCGGGCCGGTGAGGCGTTCCACCACAGGAAGCCGAAGCACGCCGCCATCGCGGCGGCGGCGACCAGGGCCAGGTCCAGCGGGTCGCGGACCTGGTAGCAGCCGGCCTTCACCACCACACCGGCCGCCCAGCAGGAGTTGCGGAACTCGTAGAAGCTGATCACCACGTAGGTGCCGAACACCATCGCCGAGCTGCCCGCGGCCAGCCCGTCCAGGCCATCGGTGAGGTTGACCGCGTTGGACGTCCCGCTGATGACCACGTAGGCGAAGATCACGAAGCCGACCGCGCCGAAGCTGAGCTGCGGGATGTCGCGGACGAACGACAGGTGCACCGAGGCCGGAGCCAGCCCGTGGCTGTTGTGGAAGAACAGCGCCAGCACCGCGAAGCTCACCCCGACGAACAGCTGGCCGAGGAACTTCGCCCGGGCGTTCAGCCCCAGGCTGCGCTGCTTGCGGATCTTGATGAAGTCGTCCAGGAAGCCGACGGCCCCCAACCCGACCATCAGCCACAACGCCAGCAGGCCGGACACCGTGGGCGGGGTGAGCTGGACCAGGTGCGCCACCGTGTAGCCCAGCACGGTGGCCACCACGATCACCGCCCCACCCATGGTGGGCGTGCCGCGCTTGGCCAGGTGCGACTCGGGTCCGTCGTCCCGGATCTCCTGGCCGAACCCGCGCCGCCGGAACGCCCGGATCGCCACCGGGGTGGTCAGGATGGAGACCAGCAACGCGAGCACCGCGGCCACCATGATCGGCC
This sequence comes from Actinomycetota bacterium, assembly GCA_046724155.1. Lineage (GTDB taxonomy): Bacteria > Actinomycetota > Actinomycetes > Mycobacteriales > JACQDL01 > JBKOWA01. Next base: position 1,146 of record JBKOWA010000345.1, on the reverse strand, counting down.
TCATCCGGCGCTCCCCCGCTCGAGCAGCGCGAGCGCGACCCGCTCCAGCCCCACCGCCCGGGACGCCTTCACCAGCACCACGTCGCCGGGCTGCACGGCCGCCTGCAGCAGCTCCACCGCGGCGGCCGCGTCCGGCACCTGCACCGACTCGACCCCCTCCCGCAGCGCCCCGGCATGCACGGCCGCCGCCTGCGCACCGACCACGACCAGCCGCGACACGCCGGAGCGGGCCGCTTCCCGGCCCAGTGACTCGTGCTGGGCCGGGGCGTCGGTGCCCAGCTCCGCCATCTGGCCGAGCACCGCCCAGCTCCGCCGGCCGCCGGCGATCCGGGCCAGCGCAGCCAGCGCGGCCCGCATCGACTCGGGGTTGGCGTTGTAGGCGTCGTTGACCACGGTCACCCCGTCCGGGCGGTCGGTGACCTCCATCCGCCAGCGGCTCACCGGGCGCGCCGCGGACAGCCCCCGGGCCACCGCCGGCAACGGCATCCCGAGGCGCACCGCGACCGCGGCGGCGGCCAGCGAGTTCCACACCTGGTGCTCGCCGTACAGCCCGAGCCGCACCGCCGCCCGCTCACCCGCCGCGTGCAGCGTGTAGTGCGGCCGGCCCCGGTCGTCGGTGCCGAGGTCGGTGGCCCGCACGTCGGCGTGCGGTGCGGCGCCGAAGGTGACCACCCGAGCCGCGGTACGGGCGGCCATCGCGGCCACCAGCGGGTCGTCGGCGTTCAGCACCGCCGTCCCGCCCACCGGCAGCGCCTCGACCAGCTCCCCCTTCGCCGTCGCCACCACCTCCCGGGAACCGAACTCCCCCAGGTGTGCGCTGCCGACGTTCAGCACCACCCCGATCCGCGGCGGCGCGATCCGGCAGAGCCGGGCGATGTCGCCGACCGCGCGGGCGGACTTCTCCAGCACCAGGTACCGGGTCTGCGCAGTGGCCCGCAGCACCGTGTACGGGTGGCCGAGCTCGTTGTTGAACGACCCGGGCGGGGCCACGGTCTCGCCCAGCCCGGGCAGCAGCTGGGCGAGCAGGTCCTTGGTGGAGGTCTTGCCGGAGGAGCCGGTCACCCCGACCACCGTCAGCTGCGGCAGCCGGGCCTGCACCGCGCGGGCCAGCGCGGCCAGCGCGGCCAGCACATCGGGCACCAGCAC
>JBKOWA010000472.1:0-2821 GCA_046724155.1 Actinomycetota bacterium | reverse complement strand
CGCCGGAGGCGGTGGCGAACCGGTCGGGTTTGCGGTGCCGGCGCCCGCTGGCAACCCCATCGCCTGCCGCAGCGCCGCCACATGGGCCGCGTGGTTGGACCGCAGCGGGCGCAGCCGGCCGGCCAGCTCGGGATGGTCGTGCAGTGCCCTGTCGTATACGGTGAGTAGTCGTTGCTCGTCGGCGAGATCGGGCACCAGAGGGTCCGGTTCGACGGCCTCGGCGGAGGGCGCCGGGGCGGCACCGGAGTTGGCACGCCGACAGCCGGCGAGCAGCCCCAACGAACCGGATACCAGCACGCCCAGGGCCTGTCGGCGGGGGAGCAGGGCGGCCGGCCCGCCCCGCCGGCCCGCGGTGGGCTCCGGGGGTGGCGACGAGGATGGCACGGGACGGGGCATAGCGCCGTTCATCCTTTCAGACGGCCCGAACGGCCGTCCCAGCGCGCCGTGGATCGTGCCGGCGACCACGAGCGGTTACCCTCTGCGCAGCAGGATCGATAACTTCACACCGAATAACTTCACAGCGAGCAGGCGAGATAACTTCACAGCGAGCAGGCGAGGAGGTTCTGCCCATGCCAGCAATCCAGCGGGACCGTCTTGCCGCGCTGATCGGGCCGGCGGTCGAGGCGGCGGGATATGACCTGGAGAATGTCACGGTCAGCCAGGCCGGCCGGCGAAGTCTGGTCCGGGTGGTGGTGGACGCGGACCGCGGTGTGACGCTGGACGACGTCGCGGGCGTCAGCCGGCTGGTCTCGACGGTGCTGGACGGCGACGAGGGGATCACCGGCCAGTCCCCGTACGTGCTGGAAGTCACCTCGCCGGGGGTGGACCGGCCGCTCACGCAGCCGCGGCACTGGCGCCGGGCGACCGGCCGGCTGGTCAGCGTGCCGGTCGCCGAGCAGGGCACCATCACCGGCCGGGTGGTCAGCGCGGACCAGGACGGGGTGGTGCTGGCGGTGGCCGGTGCCGAATGCATGTTCGGGTATCCCCAGCTGGGTCGGGGCGTTGTCCAGGTGGAGTTCAACCGTCCCGATAGGGGGGAGGAGCAGTGAACGTCGACATCGCCGCGTTGCGCGCCATCGAACGGGAGAAGGAGATCTCCTTCGAGACCGTCGTCGAGGCGATCGAGACAGCGCTGCTCACCGCGTACCGGCACACCGAGGGAGCGCATGCGCACGCCCGGGTGGCGGTGGACCGCAAGACCGGCCAGGTGACCGTCTGGGCGGCCGACCTGGCCGAGGACGGCACGGTGCTGAGCGAGTACGACGACACCCCGCACGACTTCGGGCGGATCGCCGCGATGACCGCGAAGCAGGTCATCCTGCAGCGGCTGCGGGACGCCGAGAACGAGATCACCTATGGCGAGTACTCCGGTCGCGAGGGTGACATCGTCAACGGCGTGGTGCAGCACCACGAGGGGCGGTCCGAGCGCGGCTTCGTGCTGGTGGACATCGGCAAGCTGGAGGCGGTGCTGCCGCCGGGTGAGCAGGTCCCGGGCGAGGCGTACACCCACGGCACCCGGCTGAGGTGCTACGTCGTGTCGGTCACCAAGGGGTCCCGCGGCCCGCACGTGACGGTCAGCCGGACGCACCCGAACCTGGTCCGCAAGCTGTTCGCGCTGGAGGTCCCCGAGATCGCCGACGGGACCGTGCAGATCGCCGCGGTGGCCCGCGAGGCCGGTCACCGGTCCAAGATCGCCGTCTACTCCACCGACCCGAACGTGAACGCCAAGGGGGCCTGCATCGGCCCGCTCGGCGCCCGGGTCCGCAACGTCGTCTCCGAGCTGCACGGCGAAAAGATCGACATCGTGGACTACGTGGAGGACCCGGCGCGCTTCGTGGCCGCCGCGCTCTCGCCGGCCGAGGTGGTCAGCGTCGAGGTGGTCGATCCGGTCGGCAAGGCGGCCCGGGTCGTGGTGCCGGACTACCAGCTGTCCCTGGCAATCGGTCGGGAGGGGCAGAATGCCCGGCTCGCGGCCCGCTTGACCGGATGGCGGATCGATATCAGGAGCGACTCGGAGGTGTCGGGCGGCGCAGACACGGTGGCACAAGATACCTCGCCAACGGGGTAGACTTGGCAATGGTCCGTCGAACGTCGGCTGCACCTGCCGGCGAGCCTGTTCGCACATGCGTCGGGTGCCGCAGACGTTCGCCGGTCTCCGAGTTGCTGCGGGTCGTGGCGGCTGATGGCCCCTCCGGTCTCCGGGTGGTGCCCGATCCCCGCCGCAGGCTGCCTGGTCGGGGTGCCTCGATGCACTGCGTACAGGTGTGTCTGGACCTCGCGCAGCGGCGGCGGGCGTTCCCTCGGGCTCTTCGGATCCCCGGGCCGATCGACCTGACGGCGCTGGTCGAGTACGTCGCGCAGCGGTCTCGGACGGCCCAGCCCGAACGGCCGAGCCACCCGAACGGCAAGCCAGTAGGGCGTGAGCGAAGCAGGTGAACCGGATGAGCAAACCGTGAAGCGCCAGCGATGACAGCGTTTCATCCGTAGCTAGAGGTCGAGCGGGTCAGCCGCCGGCCTCAGACGAGGAGTGCAGTGGCAGGCAAGGCCCGCGTACATGAGCTCGCGAAGGAGCTCGGGCTAGAGAGCAAGGTCGTTCTGGCCAAGCTCAAGGAGATGGGAGAGTTCGTCAAGAGCGCCTCCTCGACCGTCGAACCTCCGGTCGCCCGCAAGCTCAAGGAGATGTTCCCCGTCGGCGGCAGTGCCCCGACGCAGCCCGCGCCGGGTGAGGCGCGCCCGAGACCACGCCGGCCCGGGCCCGGCCCGGTGCCGCCGGTTCCGGCACCCCCTCCGACCGCCAGGCCGGCGGCACCGGCACCAGCAC
>JBKOWA010000041.1:0-2322 GCA_046724155.1 Actinomycetota bacterium | reverse complement strand
CCCGGGGGCCGGCCGGCGCGGCGGCCGAGATCCAACGGGTCGTCGCGGACGCGCAGCGCCGGCGGGTGCCGCTGGCGGTGGGGATCAGCACCGTGCGCACCGGCCCGGCCGAGGTGCCGGCGGCGTACGCGGAGGCACGGGTGGCGCGGGACGGGCTGGGCGATCGGGCCGGCGTGATCGCCCTGCCGCTGCTGTCCAGCTTCGACTACCTGCTGCTGCGCGCGGACGAGACGGCGCGGCGGATGGTCCGGCCGGAGGTGCGGCGGTTCGTGGAGGAGGACGCCGCGCGGGGCGGCGCGCTGATCACGACCCTGACCGAGTACGCGGCCTGCGACCTGAACGCCAGGACCGCGGCCCGGCGGCTGCACCTGCACGTCAACACGGCCTACTACCGGCTGGACCGCATCGCCGAACGCACCGGGTGCGACCTGCGCAGCGTCACCGACGTGCTGGAGCTGCTGATCGCGGTGCGGCTGCTCGGCCCGGCGCCGGGCTGAAGATGGTGGTACGGCCACCACGCGGTTTGTGGTGCGCTCACTAACGCCGGCCGCGCACCCGCTGGCACCGTATGCCGCATCCTCGAAGCCACCCCGTTGGAGGTGCCGCGATGCTCAACCTGGCAGTCCTGCTGGAGAACAGTGCCCGTGATATCCCGAACCAGGTCGCCGTCGTGGACGGCCGTACCCAGCTGACCTACCGGCAGCTCGATGCGGCCGCCAACCAGGTAGCCGGCGCGCTGGCCGCCCGCGGCGTCGGCCGCGGCGACCGGGTAGCGCTGAGCTGCCCGAACCTGCCGTACTTCCCGATCGTCTACTACGGCATCCTCAAGGCCGGCGCGACCGTGGTGCCGCTGAACGTCCTGCTCACCGAGCGGGAGATCGCCTACCACCTGGCGGACTCCGGCGCCACCGCGTACTTCTGCTTCGAGGGCACCCCCGAGCTGCCTGTCGGCAAGTCCGGGTTCGCAGCCTTCGAGGCGACCGCCGGGTGCGAGCACTTCGTGCTGCTGTCCATCGACCCCGCGGACACCTCGCCGATCGTGCAGGTGGACGCGCTGGCGGAGTTCGTGCACGGCCAGCCGACCACGTTCGAGACCGTGCTGACCGCCGAGACCGACACGGCCGTCGTCCTGTACACCAGCGGGACGACCGGCCGGCCGAAGGGCGCCGAGCTGACGCACAGCAACCTGGTGCAGAACGCGCTGCTGTCCGTCCGGATGTTCGGGCTGAACCCGAGCGACGCCCAGCTGGTCACCCTGCCGCTGTTCCACTCCTTCGGGCAGTCGGTGCTGATGAACGCCGGGCTGGCCAGCGGCGGCAGGCTGGTGCTGCTGCCGCGGTTCGAGCCGGGGGCGGCCCTGGGGACGATGGAGCGCGAGCAGGTCACGATCTTCGCCGGCGTCCCGACGATGTACTGGGCGCTGCTCGGCTACGACGACCGCGGCGAGCACGACCTCGAGCAGGTCACCCGCAACCTGCGGCTGGCCATCTCCGGCGGCGCGGCGCTGCCCCTGGAGGTGCTGACCGGCTTCGAGGAGCGGTTCCGCGTGCCGATCCTGGAGGGGTACGGGCTGTCGGAGACCAGCCCGGTCGCGTCGTTCAACCGGCCGGACCGGCCGCGCCGGCCGGGCTCGGTCGGCACCCCGGTCTGGGGCGTCGAGATCATGGTCGCCCGCCCCGACGGCTCCCCGGCGGACGTCGACGAGCCGGGCGAGGTCCTCATCCGCGGTCACAACGTGATGAAGGGCTACCTCAACCGCCCGGAGGCCACGGCGCAGGCCATCGACGAGCGCGGCTGGTTCCACAGCGGCGACATCGGCCGCGAGGACGCCGACGGCTACCTGTACATCGTGGACCGGAAGAAGGACATGATCATCCGTGGCGGGTACAACGTCTACCCGCGCGAGCTGGAGGAGACGCTGCTCACCCACCCGGAGGTCGGGCTCGCCGCGGTCGTCGGCGTCCCGCACGAGCAGCACGGCGAGGAGGTCAAGGCCTTCGTCGTCCGCGTCCCGGGAGCCGCGCTCACCGAGGCCGAGCTGATCGCCTGGTGCCGGCAGAACATGGCCGCCTACAAGTACCCGCGGCTGGTCGAGTTCCGTGACAGCCTGCCGCTGACCGCGACCGGCAAGATCCTCAAGCGCGAGCTGCTCGAGCGGAACCAGTCATGACAGCCTCGCCGGACGCCCTCGCCGACGCGGCGGCCGACGCGGTCAACGCCGGCGTCGGCTTAGTGGGCGGGCGGCCGCCGCGGATGGCGGCCGCCCTGGCCACGGCGCTGGCCCACACCCCAGGCCTGCTGCACCGCGGCGCGGCGCTGGCC